>JAYUTD010000360.1:0-9677 GCA_043755305.1 Saprospiraceae bacterium | reverse complement strand
TATGATGTCTAATGAATATACTATAAGAAGACTCATCAAAGACCATGATTTAATCATTGGTGCAGTATTGATTCCCGGAGCAAAAGCGCCAAATCTTATCACAAGAGATATGCTTAAGGAAATGCGCCCGGGCACTGTTCTTGTTGATGTAGCTGTTGATCAAGGTGGTTGCATTGAAACATGTAAACCGACTACACATGAGGACCCTATCTTTACCGTAGATGGCGTGGTACACTATTGTGTGGCAAATATGCCTGGGGCCGTACCTTATACCTCAACAATAGCTTTGACCAATGCTACTTTACCTTATGCTTTGCAATTGGCCAATAAAGGCTGGAAACAGGCTTGTCAAGACAATGCTGAGTTGAAACTCGGATTGAATGTGGTTGGCGGTAAAGTAGTGTATAAAGGAGTCGCAGATGCATTCGGCCTTAAGTGCACTCCTCTGGATGAAGTAATGTAGTGCATCTTAATCCAAAAAATAATATGAGACTTACGACATTTATTTGGCGTAGGTCTTTTTTTTATGCTCAATTTTAAATATTAATGATCGCATTTGCGCAATCATTATTATCAGCATGTGCTAATTACCTGATGGCTCCAATACACTTTACTATTTTCTAAATGGTTTTTTTTAACCACGAGAACATAGAAGACATGGAGATTTTTGCTTTTATATTTTCTCCGTGTGCTCTTTGTACTCCGTGGTTTCTTTTATAACCACAAGAACATAGGGGACACAGAGAATTCCACTTTATTATTTTCTCCGTGTGCTTCGTGTGCTGCGTGGTTTTTTTTATAACCACGAGGACATAGAGATTCTTACAGAAAGATCAAAACAAATTATCTCTCTTTGCTAAACAATAGATATGCTAATTATTACATTACCTAATTGCAACTACACACTCACCGCAGCTTTGATATGGGGATGAGGATTATAATTTATCAATTCAAAATCTTCAAACTTATACGAAAATATATCTTTGACCTCTTTATTGATTTTCATAGTGGGCAATGGTCTTGGTGACCTTGTCAACTGAAGGTTTGCCTGATCGATATGGTTGAGGTAAAGGTGTGCATCGCCAAAAGTATGGATAAATTCACCATAGGCAAGCCCGCAAATATCTGCGACCATCATAGTAAGTAAAGCATAGGAAGCAATATTAAATGGTACACCGAGAAATACATCGGCCGATCGCTGATAGAGTTGGCATGACAGTTTTCCATCGGCTACATAAAATTGAAACAAGGCATGGCAAGGGGTCAGCGCCATTTCAGAAAGTTCGCCTACATTCCATGCATTGATAATAATTCTCCTTGAGTCAGGATTTGTTTTAATAGTGTGGATGGCATTGGAAATCTGATCAATGGTGCTACCATCAGGAGCGGTCCAACTTCGCCATTGTTTGCCATAAACAGGGCCAAGGTTGCCATTATCATCCGCCCACTCGTCCCATATCTTTACTCCATGCTCCTTGAGGTAAGCTATATTGGTATCACCATTGAGAAACCACAGGAGTTCAAAAATGATACTTTTGAGGTGTAATTTCTTTGTGGTAACCATCGGAAAGCCATCATTCAAATCAAACCTCATCTGATAGCCAAATACGCTTTTGGTACCGGTACCAGTTCTATCTGATTTTTCAGTACCGTAGTCAATAATGTGTTGAAGAAGATCTAAGTATTGCTTCATTGTCAAATTGCATTGTGCCCCAAAGATAGCTATTTTTTATATTCAAATTTTTCTAATATATGTTTTTTAGTAAAAGGCTCAATACATAAATTAGCGGCTTTACCACACAATAACGTATTGAAAATCAAAAATTAAGGTGAATATTTTCGTCTAAAACCCGCATGGTATGGTATATACGCTCTCCAAGTATTTTCCGTTGAATTTCCAAAGATTTTTGTTCTTTCGTTCCAAAATCGGTTGAAAAACCAGTGTAGTCAAAATCATAGCCCCTTGTTTTTATCTGATAAGCGGATAAAGCAAAGCCAATTAGAAAAACCAATAAACAAGCCTTTTTCAATATTTCATTTTTAACAAAATTTCCTATAGCCAAAAAAACAAGATTTATACACACCACAGTCAATGCAATTAAAAATACATCATAATTGTTCCACCACCATACATTTCCGGTGCCACCAATATATTGTCCCAAAGGCCACCATAAGTCAACCCCACCCCAGATACTGCCAGGGGTAGGCATGTCTCCAAGTAAGTGCATAATAAAGCCTAAGCATAAGGCAAGTCCATAACTGAAAGCATTTTTATTTTTATATGTTTTGCAAATTCCAAAAACCAAAAAACCCATCAAAAATGCTGCGATCGAAGAATGCATAAATGCATGGTGCGAATACCAGTATTTGCCAAAGTAAATCTCGTGGCCACTATGACTGAGTCCTAGGAGCTTACCAAAAATGGCGTCAAATCCAGACCATAGACTTATAGCGTCGACATCAGGCAATGCCCCACCAAATCCTCCAAGCAAAATGCTTTTATTGCTTTTCTTATGGATAGCGATTACTGTTCCTACAGCAATGCCTGACAATGTATGGGTAACTATATCCATTTTACAATTTGGTTTTTTGCATTGAACATAGAATTAAGTGGCCATTGTTTTTCGGCTTCGTATCCAGGCCAATCTCATCACAAGCGACAATACTATAATCAATCCTCCAATCAGGGGCAACACTCCCGGGATCTCACCATATCCTATCATTACCCATATGGGATTAAATACGGGTTCGAGCAATGAGATCATTGCACTCTCTACTGCAGGTATGTATTTTTGGCCTAGGACAAAAAGTAAAAACCCTACACCTAGCTGTACAAAACCCAAAAACATAAAAATTAAATTTTCATTGAAGCTTGGATAAGGATGGCTTACAAAAGAAGGTAGGGTAATAAGTACTACAAAAATATTGCCCAATACTATGCCACTGGTTCTGTATTCTGCAGCATTTTTTTTCTGAGACAACATGACACCTGCTGAAGCCAGACCTGATAGCATGGCTATGTAAATACCCGGATTGGTTGCCGAAAAATCAAAGCCATCTATTAAAAAAAGGAGCATGCCTATAAAAGAGAAAGCGACTGTAAGGATGTCAATTTTTAGCAATTTTGTTTTGAGGAAAATGGGTTCTAATAACAATACATAGGCTACCCCTGTAGATTGTAGAAAAATAGCATTCGCCGCAGTGGTCAACTTGGTAGAAGTGACAAAACAAAGCATCAGCGGTGCATATAAAGCTGCGGACAAAAGGCTGTGTTTGTTGATTTTGAGTAGTTTGCCACGCAATACAATTACAAAAAAAACTATGGTGTAAAAGCTTCTGTAAAATAATATGGTGAAAGCATCTTGTGGCAGAATTTTTACAAATAAACCACCCGTGCTCCATAGCAAAGCAGCTATAACTGAAAATAGAATACCTTTATTTCTTAGTCTAGTAGTTTCTTCCGTCATTATTGTATGTATGTCAGGGCTAGTTTGCCATATTTAACTCTTACATTGGCATTGGTAAAGCCATTGAATGTCTTAATATCCATTGGAAAAAAAGAGTTTTGATAAATAAATTCTTTGTCAAAAAAATAGTAGTACACCTCACCAATTTTCCTTACAGTGTACAAGTGATCTACGATAGAGATCACCTTGTCAAATTTCTTAATATATAAATCCAAAGCAATTTTTTCTCCACTACTTAAGACAAGCTTATTGCCTTCAAAAAAGTAAATACTCATATCTTCGCTTTCACTGCCAGGTCCCCATCTGAAGCCGGCGACTCCATAGCCATTGGTTTGTTGAAAATTTATTTCTATTTCAAAATTGCGGCTTTCGTCAACAACTACTTTTTCCAAAAGTACTTCTGCATCAATCTGCTTTTCTAAGATACTTTCCGTTTTAACCACTCCATCATAATTAAAAGATTTCGAGGCCCATTCTGGTATAGGTGTTGCGCTGTCAAACAATTCATCAATGTAATATTGCTCTCTAAGCCCGGTAAAGTTTACCAACAATTCAGCTCCTTCAGGAATGGGGTCACCCCGCATGATGCTTTTCCACTCTCCATTGGGTAAAAAAGCATTGTCATGTGGGCGATTGAGTTCGCAGTGGCCCAGCTCATGAAATATGAGCCGCTTTCTTTGTTGGGGAAGATAGCGTTTCCAGACGGATCTGGAGATGCCGATTTTATGGTCTCCTGAATTGCCATTGCCTAGTTCTGAGCACACACCGCCGGCAGTGATAAATATATCTTCGAACCTCAAACTTAATCCGGTATCTGAAAAATCTATCTTTATTCCACGAGCTGACGCCTCTACTATAAATTGATCCACATAAGGTTTGATCTCATCATCAATTATAATTTCTTTGTTATCCTTATTGCATGAAAGGAAAATGGCAAATGATAAGATGTAAAAAAGTTTATCCAATACTACCTAACTTTAAATGAAGTAAAGGTAAAAAAAAAAAGGTAAGCGACAAATCCACTTTTATATACAGATCTCAATAGCGATGAAGATTTCTATTTTAGAAGACAAAAATCAACCTATTCGCATAGGACAAGACTTTCACTAATAAAAAAGGCCTCAATGAGGCCTTTTAAATACTTTCTTAACAAAACAAAAAAAAATTACATTTTTGGCAACAATACTGCATCCAATACATGAATTACTCCATTGGATTGAACCACATCATAAGTACTGATATTGGCTAATCCGCCATTTTCATCCTTCAATACAATATTGTGCGGGCCATTCATCATAGCAGTCAAAATGCCACCACTCACTGTTTTAAGTATTGCCTGACCCTTGCCTTTTTTAATGGCCATGGAAATGTCATTGAAATTCATTTTGCCCGCTACTACGTAGTAAGTCAATACCTTTGCCAATGTTGCTTTATTCTCAGGCTTTAATAATGACTCTACAGTGCCGGCTGGAAGGTTTTCAAAAGCATCATTCACTGGAGCGAAGACGGTAAATGGGCCAGCTGTCTGCAAGGTAGCCACAAGGTCTGCTGCTTTTACCGCAGCTACTAAGGTAGTATGCGCTTTGGAATTAATGGCATTTTCAATTATGTTCTTTTTAGGATACATAGCTTCAGAACCAACAGTTACTGTTTGGGCGTAACTTAGACTTGTTGCAAAAATCAAACCGAATACGAAAGTTAATTTGTTCATCGAATAATTTATTTTTAATGATTTAATAACTCTATATACGGATGCTACTCAGGTTTTGGATTTATGTTATTGAAAAATATTTTTTTCTTGTGAATATTGAGGATATTGATCTGTTGATTTTATTGGCTTATTTATTTGTGGACTCACCCCATTCCAAATAACGATCAACTGTTAACCGATAACTTTTAACTTTATAAACTAAAAAGTTGATGTCATTGAATTTATTGAGCACCAAGCATTGAACTTATTGACTTATATTGCGCCGAAGGCATTGAACTTATTGAACCTATTGAACTATATTGCGGCGAAGCCATTGAACTTATTGACCTAGGGTTTCCAGACTACTTCCCATTTTAATTTGTCGTATGGAAAATCTTCATTGCAAGCCGGGCTGGCACATTCACCACAAAAATAACAAGCCTGATTGCACGCATTGTCAAATATGTATTCTACACCATCGTAATAGGTAGCATCTGTATTGAACCAATAGTAAGTTTCTCCTTTCACTTCAATACTCAATACTGCTTTAGCTTCAGCCGTTGATTTAAAGGATTCAATTTTCTCACTTATGCAAAAAGACAGTCTGTTGCCAGATTCATGGTTACATGCATATATAGTCATGAAAGCGGCGAGGACAATGATTAAAAAAGTTTTATTCATGCTTTTGATTAGTTGATCCTTTTGATTTATTGAATTATATTGAACTTCATTGTGCCGAAGGCATTGAACTCATTGAACTTTATTGGGCCGAAGGCATTGAACTTATTGAACTAATTGAACTATTTTGGGCCGAAGGCATTGAACTTATTAAATTAGGGTTTCCATACAACTTCCCATTTGTCGGCTGCATAACCGGGGTATTTATCTATACAGTCATCTTTTACACAAAATCCACAGTAATTGCATACCTGCTTGCATTTCTTGTCATATATGTACTCTGCACCATCCCAGGTTACAGCACCTGTATTGAACCAATAATGGTCTTCTCCATCTATTTTTGTTTTGTATACTGCAATGAGTTGCACAGAACTAAGCGGCAACATCTCATCAATTTTTGCCTGTATGCAATCAGGTATATCGTTGGAATCTTTGGAACAAGCATAAAAAGAAGCAAGAAAAAGAAGAATTACTATTTTGGCTTTCATCTGTATTAATTGATTTACTTTAGGTAAAACGAATATCGAGGACAAATTGTTGGTTTTCATTTTTAACCAGGGGCTTTTTTTAACCGCAAAGTACGCAAAGTGTATTCTGTTTTTAACCGCAAAGAACGCAAAGGAAATCTAACCGCAAAGTTCACAAAGTTTTACGCAAAGGTTGCAAAGGGAATCTAACCGCAAAGATCGCAAAGGTTTTGGACTAATTCGATCAATTCAAGTTATTCGAAATATTTTTGGTTTTACCCCTCTTACTACCCTGAAGGGGAGCACCAAACCAAAAATATTTTTCTCCCTTTATTCGATCATCAACTCAAAGTTTTCTAATCTTTATATTTTTAAACCACACTTTATCGCCATGGTCTTGCAAAGCAATGCGCCCCTTTGTTGCCAAACCAAAACCGGGCATATCTTTGAATTTGCTTTTGGCCACCATTTTTTTCCAATCATCGGTATGCATGGTAAAACTCACGGTTTTGTACCCATTGAGGTAAAAGTCCACTTTGCCTTTGTTGTTTCTGATCGTGACTTTATTCCATTCACCTGCCGGTTTGGCGCATGGAAAGGTGGATTCTATCATGTCATACAGATCACCGGCCCTATGCCGGGGGTATCTCGAATCGGGGTGGCAGGTATTGTCGAGGACTTGCATTTCCGGACCAGTCTGCCAAACATAATCGTACTTAGCACTTTCAACTACATTGAAAATGATGCCGGAATTGCCGCAGTTGATGATCTTCCATTCCAATTTCAATTCATAGTTTTCATACTCGTCTTTAGTGATGATGTCTCCACCATCTTTGGCCTGCCACTTGCCATTTTCCTTGACTGCATTGAGGTGAATGGCGTTGTCATTGATGACCCAGCCACTGCCTATGGTTTGTTTTTTGAAATTTCTGAAGTGGTCTATTTTCTTGCCATCAAATAGCAATTGCCAGCCATCGGCTTTTTCCTGATTGGTCAATGTATTGTCTATAAATGTTTCACCGGTTTTTCCAACCACGCCTTTGTCCTTCGACAGCTCATTCATAGTGTACCACGCTTCTGTAGACCAAAGCGTGTTGCCCAGCTCAGAGATAATGCCTTCGATCAGGTGCACATAGACTACATGTCCAGGCTTCAATCCGGCCAATTCCAGAAATACTTTTTTTCTGTCTTGTGATACCGTCACAGATTTCACCGGCAATCTCGTTTCGCCCATTTTTGGTCCGCCATATTCAATGGTAGGTTTGTAATACCATTGCCTGATTTCATAGTTCTTTGCATCAAGGCCTTCACCTTTAGAGAGTGGTTCGGTAAATTCTATTTCCACACCATTGGCTTTGGCTCTTACGGCCAGCATTTCAAATACACTCTTGCCATTGTATGCCAATCGCTGCAGCCCATACCATTGCTTGCTCGCCTGAGCCCAGTTGCCTGGATTGCCTATACCACCAATATACAATGCACCATCAGGTCCCCATTTGATTCTGTTTACTCCAGCCTCAAGACCCTGCGTAAATCTGAATACTGCCCCTTGCAATACCCCATTGACTTCTTCGACAAATACCCGCTTCACACCGCCATGAGTCACTTCGCCATGGATCATCTGTCCTTTGTATGGCCCAACATTAATGTAACTTGGTGTAGACGGTGAATTGCCAATTTCATCCTGCGGCAGCCATACTACCGGAGGTTTTTCTTTTAGTTTTTTGGTGCCCTCCGGATCTACACTCCGAGATCCAAACCATGCTCCATCGGTGATATGAACGATCTTGGATGATGGCAACCAGTCGCCTTGATTGTCGGCGACAAAGAGTTCGTTTTTATACCCAAGACCAATGCCATTTGGGGTTCTCAATCCTGAAGCGATAAACTGCAGTGCACCTGTAGTTTTGTTGATTTTAATGACCTTGCCTCTATCCACAATCTGCGGATTGACACTGGCACCGCCGGGCACAATAGCTGTGGCCAATGTAGCATAAAAAAAGCCATCTTTGTATTCTAACCCAAAACCAAATTCGTGGAAGTTGGCCGATACTTTCCAATCGTTGCACAATGTCAAATACTCATCCATGATGCCATCGCCATTGGTGTCTACGAGTTTGGTGAGTTCTTGCTTCTGCATGACATAGATGGTATCATCGACTACTTTCGCGCCCAATGGTTCTGCGAGTCCAAATGCAATACGTGTTGCCTTCATTTTAGAAGGGTCGCCTGACTGGGCGTTGGTAATCTTCCACACAGCACCTTCTTTGTCCCAGGTGCTCACAATGAGGCTGCCATCTTTCATAAAGTCCATGCCACCGACCTTGGGCTTGAAGTCGGCAGGTCTCGCTTGTGAAAGTGTAAATGCAGGATGTACCCCGGCAAGGATGGCCTTGTTGCCTGGTATTCTGCTCACTGCAGCAAATGGCAAACTGTATTTTGTAAAATCATTTTTCGGATCGGGCATATGAAATATATTAGACGAAGGTATAACCTCCGCAGCTTTGTCACCGGGCTTTGTCCAATCGAGAGAAAGGTATTTTCCACCACCGCCTTGAAGGTATTCCATTCTAAATGGATGGTAGCCTTTGTCCAGTTTTACTTTACCATACTTGCCTTCAGTGCCATGCGTGCCATCATTGTCTATGAGCAATTCGTCATGTATGTAAAGCTTTGACCCATCATCGCTCCATAACTCGAAGTTGTACTCACCTGCTACTTTGGCCAGAATCAATCCTTCAGCAGTCAATGCAAAATTGTCGGTAAGATCAGCAAACTCTGCACCATCGATGTTGTCAAAATTGTTTTTAATACCTGCTTGCTTCAGTTTTAATTTTGAAAAATCAGGTACCTTGTCAATACCGGGTTTGGTGCTATACACTTTGGTTATGGCTCCAGGTAAAAACAGATTGGTATCCAATGAAGAATGTACATAGGATTTGACCAATTCAGCAGCAGTCGCTTTTTTATCCCCGGCCACATCCAATGAAAGGATATATTCGACCATTTGTCTGATATCGTCTTCCGGCAAATCAGCATGGGCCGTCATAGCTACTGTACCCCATACCCCACTGCCGCCATTTTTCACTTTTTGGATCAATGACCTTATGGTAGATTCATCGCTATTGTATTTTTCTGCTATCATGGTATAAGAAGGGCCAACTGTTTTTAAATTTTTATTGTGGCAGGTCTTGCAATCAGACTTGGCAATCAGTGTAGCCCCATAGGGCAGGCCTGCTTCTTCCGGCTCTTGTGCCTCTCCGGCCACATTGCTATTCTTTATGGTCGGTGTCTGCATGAAGTCGACATTGAAGCTTGTCGCCCCATTTTTCAAAACCAGTATGCCCTCTATATCAAGGCATTTTTTATCCTGTG
>JAYUTD010000359.1:0-3879 GCA_043755305.1 Saprospiraceae bacterium | reverse complement strand
TTCAGCACCAATGTACCACAGCCCAATCCAGGAGGTGGCTTTTATGAAGCCCTGACCGGTTATCCGCTCAATGTGGATGAATTTAGTACAACCAATGTAAATTTGTATATGAATATTTTCAGGCCAACCGGCGATACCCTGAGTAAAAGACCTGTGGTTATTGTATGTTTTGGTGGTGGCTTTATTACCGGCAGTAAAGACCATTGGAGCATCAGACTTATAGCCATAGAGTTGGCGAAGCGTGGCTTTGTGACTGCAGTCATTGATTATCGATTGGGCATGAATATATTTGACGAAGACTTATCAAAGCGAGCCGTTTACCGTGGTGTACAGGATGGAAGGTCAGCGGTGCGTTTTTTTAAAGCGGATGCTGCCGGGCCCAACATTTATAAAGTAGACCCAAATCAAATATACATAGGCGGACATAGTGCCGGAGCATTTATTGCGACCCACAATGCCTACCTGGACAAAGAATCAGAGCGACCGGCATCGACTTATACTTGGACGCAAGGTTGCGGTTTATTCAATGCCTTTACTTGCACATGTCCTGACCAGGCTTGTCTGGATTGTGTGGGCAACAATACATCCTTCTCAGGCAAGGCGAAGGCTATTTTTTCGCTTGCAGGTGCTGTGGGCGATCTCAACTATATGGAGACTGCCAATGATGCCATGCCGGTCATGTTTCACAGCAGTGATGACGATACGGTTCCTTATAATTCAGGTCAACCCTTTGGCAGTATTTCCGGATGGATTGTAGGCTTTGACCTACCGATATGTTACGGCAGCAATTTAATGACACAGCGGGCTACTACCATCAATCTACCGAAGCAATTTAATGCTTATACCAACAGAGGTCATGATGTGCACGAAGAAACTGCAAGCACTCTTTACAGCGACATCGTGCCCGGCATAGCACAGTGGTTTTTCGATAAGCTGCTAAAGCCTGTAAATCATACTATCACTGGAAAAAGTGCAGTGTGCTCAGCCGACCTAGTGCAAACCTACCAAACAAATGCGGGTCTTGCCAAATACTATCAATGGGAAGTAACAGGTGGACAATTTTTGGGCATGAGTCCGTTGTCCAATCAAGTAAGTATAGTTTGGAATGCCAGTGCCTCGGGTCATATACTCAAAATGACTCCTTACAGTCAGTGGGATGCCAAAGGTAGCCCGATTACAAAAACCATTACCATAGGCGCAAGTTTTCAAAACAACTGGCAAGTGCAAAATGGCAATTGGAATGCCGGTCAAAACTGGAGCTTATTGGAAGTGCCCGACCATTGCCACAATGTAACCATTGGGCCAGCCACCAATCCTCGTGAAGTGATCATTCC
This sequence comes from Saprospiraceae bacterium, assembly GCA_043755305.1. GTDB lineage: Bacteria > Bacteroidota > Bacteroidia > Chitinophagales > Saprospiraceae > JADKBO01. Next base: position 2,545 of record JAYUTD010000359.1, on the reverse strand, counting down.
TGCCAATCTTACTTACACAGTAAAATCCTTGTCGCTTGGCAACAATTCTACTATAACACTTAATCAAAATAGTCATATTACAGTCAAGCAATAATTGGTAAAAGAGAATATTGCCTGGAGCCCTTCAATGGGCGAGACTACCTACCTAGACTTCACTGGCTTTGAACCTAGAGAAATAACTACCAAAAAGGAGCTTCTCCATTATTATGACACCTTGCTCGCCAATGTAAAAATAGCATTGGCAAATGCCAAAGATTATGTTTTTAATATAGACAGGAGTATAAACCATGGTGCTGAGGTACTGATGACTTTGCCAAAAAAGCAAGTGGTACGATTGTTTTGTATGAATCACTTGGTACACCATCGTGCCTAGCTTGGTATTAATTTAAAATCCTTAGGCATACAGATACTTGCCATCTATGGCCAATGTGCAGATAACGAAGCGGTAATCACCATAACGCCTTTTTAAAAATAGGATACCACTATTTATACTAATCATCCAAAGTATAATTTTCAAGAGACTATTCCACTATTCAATTAATATTGCTCCACCATAATTTCATTATCCGCTATTTGGTCAAACAAAATCAAATTTCCTCTATTTATAAGGCTTTTGGTATTGGGTTGTGATAAACTGTTAACTACATACAAACTACCTGATTTCTCGATGGTCAAATTTGCCTCAGGCACTATATAAACCGAAAGTGCTTCTGCCTCTTTGCCCTTAATCACCGGATATTGGAAGGTGGATGAAGAAGTATTGGCAATGTATACATTGGTAAATTCATCAGGTACTTTTGCATTGCTCCAGTTTTTGTGGCAAAACCAATCCGTTTCATTGCCAGGTGTGCCACCTACCCAATTGACATTTCGTTGTGCATTCAATAAAGAGCCAAAAAGGCAGAAGGTTACTGCGATGGTTAATTTAATTTTTGTTGTCATGATATGTTATTTTATATACTAATACCCAAAGCCCCTATTGGCGTTACCAAATAATTGGTAAAAAAGTCTTTTTCAAATTTAAAATATAGGGTTGAGTATGCCGACCGATGTTTGAAAACATGCTGCGATTTCAGTCTTTGCTACATAATTTAGCCAGAGCGTCTATTTGTAATTCTAAGTAAATTGATTTATATTCACCACTCAATAATCCTGGTTGAGCCTAATTTATTTTTTTTCGACTTCAATGCATTGTCAAAATAAAATGCTTCGTTTCAATCCTATTAATACTTAATACAGTCAATCAAAAAATACTATTATGAAACCTTTTTTCACCTTATTAATAGATATAAAGCAAATCACTCTGGCCACATTGGTTTTTATTGTTTTGTCTAATTCTATTGCTGCCCAAGAAGTCAAAGACAGCAGCAAATCAATTGTTGCCCCCAGGAGTTTTGTCACCAAACACAAAGGTAACTTTGGAGGAAAAGCCATAGGCTATAAAGCTGTAGGTGAAGAAACACACCTCAAAAACGATAAAGGCGAAGCCACCGCTTCTATATGGTCAGTGGCATACATCCAAGAGGATATAACAAGTAGCGCAGGTAGACCGGTCACCTTTGTATTCAATGGTGGTCCTGGATCTGCTTCAGTCTGGTTGCATATGGGCATGCTGGGGCCTCAAATCGTAAAAACTGATTCAGGTGCACGATTGGATGATGGTTCGGCGCCATATCAGCTTGTTGACAATAGTCATGCTTTGCTTGATCTTACAGATTTGGTATTTATAGATCCTGTAGGCACCGGTTTTAGCAGAGTGATAGGCAAAGCCAAGGTAGAAGATTTTTATGGATTGAAAGAAGATGCATCCAGCATTGCTTTATTTATGCGTCAATGGATTACGGAAAACAAGAGATGGATGTCACCAAAATATATTATAGGAGAAAGTTTTGGAACGACACGTGCGGTGGAAGTAGCCAATACACTGGAAGGAGGAGGACAGAATATGGCTTTGAATGGATTGATACTCATATCACAAGCACTGGACTATGCCGGTTCTACTTCTATCAATGACAACATTACTTCATTCCTTACCTACTTGCCATCGATGGCTGCGGCGGCTTGGTACCATAAAAAAGCGGGACAAGGACAAAAATTGGAAACATTTATTGAAGAGTGCCGACAATTTACTTACAACACTTATGCCCCTGCTTTATACAAAGGAAGTTTACTGGAAGCAAAAGCACAGGATGCAGTTGCACAAAAACTGGCCTATTTCACCGGATTGGAAAAAAACTATATCATTCAATCCAATTTGATGGTTTTAATGCCCCGGTTTCAAAAGCAATTGCTTGCTGAAAAAGGATTGGCTATCGGTAGGCTCGATGGAAGATTTACCGGAGATGAATCGGACGACATCACACAAACGCCTCATCTTGGCGACCCAGCCAGTTACAAAATAGAAAGTGCCTTTACTGCCGCACTCAATCATTACTATGCAGATGTATTGAAGATAAGCATGAATATACCTTACCTGACATCTAATGAAGATGTTGGCGAAAAATGGCGGTGGAGGACCGTGCCAGAAGGCAAGTCCTGGGAACCA
>JAYUTD010000358.1:0-3901 GCA_043755305.1 Saprospiraceae bacterium | reverse complement strand
TGGCAATCCATATTATAGAAGGCAAAGCAAAGTCAGCAGAATTGCACAATGAGCTAATCAAGCAGATGATAGATTGAAAACAGATAGTAAAAGGTCGTAATATAAAAAATGCAGCATTGAAAATGCAGCACAGAAATGTGATTTAAAATACCTAGACTATACCATGCATGAGCAGGGCCAATACAGTCTCCTTGATTTCTTCTTTTTCCCTGACAGTGTATTTTTTACGGGAATGATGCAACCATCTTGTAGCACTGATCAGTGTGTGCATCAATACTGCAGGGTCTGCTTTTTTGATTTTCTTTTTTTCCATTAAGTCATCAAGCACAGCCAAAAATTTTCGCTCATAGGCCTTTCTTTCCTGGATAAAATTTTCCAGCATTTCGGCTGGCAGATGTTTCCACTCATCACTGAATACAGTGCTCGAAGTAGGATCATTGAGCGCCAGGTCGATGTGTATGCCCAGGATTCGCTCCAGCCTTTGGTGGTCGTCTGTGATATTGGCATCAAGTACCTCATCAATATTGGTATTGTAGTGCGAGGCACATTCCATGCATATGAGGTACAGCAGTTCTTCTTTTGACTTGACATGGCTATAGAGACTCGAAGCTTCTATACCGGCAGCAGTGGCAATGTCTCTTACCGAAGATGCAGCAAAGCCTTTTTCCCTAAAGAGCTGTGCAGACTTTTCAATTATTTCTTTTTTCTTGGTAATTTTTGCCATGCTGGTATCTTGAAGATAGTGAATTAATTAAAAAAAAACATCAACTGTCAAAATTGATAAAAACTTCATCCGAAGTGGGGTAAGATTGACAGGTAAGAATATAGCCTGCTGCGAGCTCATCTGGTTCTAGGGCATAGTTGACCTTCATAGCTACGGTGCCGGACTCGCATTTGCCTTTGCACGTGCTGCACACACCGCCTTTACACGCAAAGGGCAGGTCAGCCCCATTGGCCAGAGCGGCGTCAAGGATATTGGTGTACTGACCGTCGTAGACAAAATCAAACTCCAGCTCGTCCAGTTTTATTTTTAATTTACTTCCTGTTTTCTGTGCGGCTGCCTTTTTTTCTGTATTTTCATTGAGGCCTATAGCATTAAACAATTCAAAATGAATATTGGATTCGCTGATACCCATGGCGGTCAGGGTGTCTTTGACTTCAAAAATCATAGGGGCGGGACCACACATGTAGTAGAGACTTTGTGGTTTTGCCGGGTTAAACACTTGCTCATATTTTTTACATTTTTCGGCGTCTATTCTGCCATAAAAAAGCGGAGAGCTGAGTACTTCCTGTGACAAGATGTAATTGAGCGAAAACCGATTGAGGAAGCGATTTTTGAGCCCTTCCAGTGCTTCCTTAAAGATGATGGAATCAGAATTTTTATTGCCGTAATACAGTTGTACATTGACACTAGGGTATTGGTCCAAAATGGTCTTGACCAGAGACATAGCAGGTGTAATACCGCTTCCTGCACAATAAAATACGATGTTTTTATATGTGCCCAATTGGGGTGGAAGGCAAAAATTGCCATGTGGCGGCATCACTTCAAGAGTATCGTGTGCTGTCAACACATCATTGGCAAAAGTGGAAAAAAAGCCACCATCGACTTTTTTCACTGCTATGGCCAGGCTATCTTCATGCGGAGCAGTGCATATGGAGTAGGATCTCCGTATTTCCTGACCATTGATGGTAGTCCTGACATTGACGTATTGGCCTGCTTTATAGGCAAATATGGCTTTTAAGTCCTGAGGTATTACAAATGAAATACTGACACAGTCAGGTGTTTCTTTGACTATTTGATCTATTTTTAGCGAGTAAAACTGGTTGCTCATATCCTAACGAATGTTCGTTCGGCAAATTTACGTTAAAATTTTCCTACTTTTGCACTTCATTACAAAATCTTATATGCAATTTTTATCGGTAGAAAATGCTTCTAAATCATATGGAGAAAAGACCTTGTTTAGAAATGTCAATTTTTCTGTAAGCAAGGGTGATAAGATAGCCCTTATTGCCAAAAATGGCAGTGGCAAGACTACCTTACTCCGCATCCTTGCCGGCATGGAAGGAGTTGAAGGTGAAAGTGCAAAAATTTTTTTAAGTAAAAACATCAATACCATATTCCTTACTCAGGATCCGGAATTGCATAATGACTTTACCATATTTGAAGAAATTCTGGAGTCTGACCATCCCAATATAAAAGCGGTAAAGATGCATCTTGAGGCTACTGAAAGCGGAGACAATGAAGCCCTGCAAAAAGCACTGACATTGATGGATACCCATCATGCCTGGGATACAGAAGCCCAGCTCAACGTAGTCTTAAAAAACCTCAACATTACCCAGCTTGACCAAAAGATCGGCACACTGTCAGGTGGCCAGAAAAAGCGGGTAGCCCTTGCCAAAGTAATCCTCGCTGAGGCAGATTTTCTTATCCTTGATGAGCCTACCAATCACCTGGACATTGAAATGATAGAGTGGCTGGAAGACTTTCTAAAAAACTCGGCCATCACCTTGTTTATGGTGACACACGACAGGTACTTTCTAGACAATATATGCAACCAGATTTTTGAACTAGACCATGGAGACTTGTTTGTATACCGTGGCACTTATACCGCTTACTTAGAAAAAAAAGAAGCCCGCCTGGCCAATGAAAATGCCAACCTTGACAAGTCAAAGAAACTATTTAGCAGAGAACTGGAGTGGATGCGCCGTATGCCGCAGGCCAGAACAACCAAGGCCAAGTCTCGAATCGATGATTTCCTTGACCTCAAAGACGATATATCCAACAGGTCTTATGCCAAAGATGAAATGTCGATCAGCATAGAAGTGGCAAGGTTAGGCAGCAAGATTGTGGAGCTTCACAACGTATCTAAAAAATACAGCAACGAAGCTTTATTTGAAAACTTTAATTACAAATTTAAAAAAGCGGAACGTGTAGGCGTGGTGGGTAAAAATGGTGCCGGTAAATCTACTTTTATAAAGATGATCACTGGTGAAGTCCCTACCGATACCGGCAAGGTTATCATAGGTGAGACCATTGTATTTGGCCACTACCACCAGGAGACGATCAGTCTTGATGAAGACAAATTTGTCATAGACACCATAAGAGATATTGCAGAGTACATACCGCTGGCCAAGGGCTTGAAACTCACCGCAGAGTCCTTGCTCGAAAAATTTCTATTCCCACGATCACACCAGCGGGTCTATGTGTCACAATTAAGTGGTGGCGAAAAAAGAAGACTGCATCTATTGACCATCTTGATGAAAAATCCCAATTTTCTGATCCTCGATGAGCCTACCAATGACTTGGATATAGTGACGCTCAATGTACTGGAAGATTTTTTACTTGACTATCCGGGTTGTCTCATCATCATATCGCATGACCGTTACTTTATGGACAAGCTGGTCGACCATATCTTTGTCATCGAAGGCGACGGCAATATCAAAGACTACAATGGCAATTACAGTGAATACAGAATTGAAAAAAATGCTGCGGCAAAGGAAATTTTACTAGCTTCGCAACCAGAAAAGACTTCAGCTAAGGTAGGCAATAAAAATGAATTTGAATTAAAGAAAGAACTCAAAGCCATAGAAAAGCAAATTGAAAAACTGACGCAGAAAAAGGACGAATTGACACACAAATTTAGCGATGCTTCAATAAGTCCGGAACAAATCCATACTCTTTCCAAAGAACTTCAAGGGGTCAATGATGAGATAAACCAAAAGGAGGAAAAATGGATGGAATTGAGTGAGGCATTGGAGTAACAAACATTGATTGAATACAACAATTATAGACACAGATGAATGTAATACTTATAGGCAATGGGGGAAGAGAACATGCACTGGCAAAAGCGATCAGCAGTAGTAACCTATTGACCAATCTATATATTGCACCCGGCAATCC
>JAYUTD010000357.1:0-3905 GCA_043755305.1 Saprospiraceae bacterium | reverse complement strand
TTACTAAAGCTTTTTTTTTTGCACTAAAAAGCATTGAAATTTCAATAATCTACACGCTGTATTGTAAGTATTAATTACAATTTAAATATCTTCAGTATTTTATTGAATGGGTAAAATAAGGGCTAAATGCCATTGTAGAATTCCCCGAAACAAATCCAATTTTGTCACTTATGTGATAGGGTTTTGCATTTTGAAATTATATCTTTCAAATGGTAAAAAAGGGGCTTTTAAAATTTGTATTGTAATAAATGCTCTAAAAGAAGTTAGACTAAAGATTAAAGTTTAACATGAATACCATTTGAGCATAATTTAATGGGGTAGTCTAAGCAATTATATTATCAGGACATCATAGACATGCTCTTTTTAACTCCCTATATGTTTTCAATGCTACAGACATCTTTTTTTCTACCGATTTGATGGACAACCCAATGATTTTTGAAATTTCTGCGTACGTCAATTTATCAATTTTATTTAATATAAACACCTGCTTGCTTCCCTCTGGCAAATCATTGATCTTGGCGTTGACATAGCCATTAAATTCATTGTACAATACAGCAAATTCAGGTGATTCGGTATTCATAGAAACTTTTAAATTGGAAGAATATTTAAACTTGACATTGTCCTTGCGTTTCATATCGATGAACAAGTTATTGGCAATGGTGTATAAAAAGGCAATTTCTTTACCGGATTCAATTTTCTCCCTATTTACCCAAAGCTTTACAAAACTTTCCTGGGCAAGATCTTCAGCCTCAAAGGAGTTGTTACATTTGTATTTAAAATAACCGAGTAGTGAATTAAAATGTGTTGAGTAGGTTTTGTCGAATTGCTGTTGATTAAGATACATGGTAATACTTTTTTATAATACAAAAGTATATTATGCAAAAATCATATTTACTAGGGATTACCCCTAATTATTTAAATAAAAACACCTATTTTATTGCTTCAAAGGCTTCTTGCCAAGCTAATATTCCGCCAGTAAGATTACGGACATTGGTAAACCCCCTTTCATTTAACAGACCTTTGGCGGTGGCACTGCGCATACCAGACCTGCAATGCACGATTATTTCTTTGTCTTTATAGTCTTCTAATTCTGGGATAGCTTCTATGACCGTTCCTAAAGGAATGAGCTTTGCACCTATATTGTACATTTCGTATTCAAAACTTTCCCTTACATCGATGAGCAAAAAATCTTCTTTTTGGTCCATTTTGGTTTTTAGCTCAAATACATTTATATCGCTATTCATAATTTAATTGCATTTTGAAGGTTTGGCTGAAACTATAATTATATTAATCTTACTGTTCATAGAAATTTTGGTAATACCATCATACTTTGGATCCTGGTCCATTACATAGGCCGCTGAAGTGTCCTTTATAGTGCCCTTCCCAATGACATCGCCAACTTCTAAATTAAACTGCTGTAGTAAAAATTCAATCTCAGAAACAGTTGAACAAACAAGATCAGGGACACTAATTTCTCCGCCTTCTTTATCACTTACTACAAATTCCAACTCATCGCCTTTATTTATCTGTACTTCATTTCTTATGATGTTTCTATCAATTATAAGCTGGTTTTTATAATACACTTCCAGTATGTGGTTGGGGTCGCCGGAATCGTATTTTTTACTTTTTATCTTGGCTAAAATACCTCTGTGCTTCAATTCTACAGATTTTTGAACAAAATCATTGCCATAAAGCAAGGGTAACTCAGATACTAAAATTTTATCAGGATCAAGTTTGGTTATTGTTACATAAATTTTCCTTCCTTCTTTAACTTCAGAGCCTGGTTTGGGGTTTTGATCCAAAATAATGCCGCCTCCTTTTCCTATTACAAAAGTAGAATCGGTCACCACCAATTGAAAAGAATGATCGTCAATAAGTTCGCTGGCCTGTTGCAGTGATTTACCTGTGATATTGACCATAGGTATTCGTTGCCCATGATTGGTATAGAACCTCAACCATATATATATCAATATTAAAATACAGACTACGAAAAGGAATAGTATGCAAAGATGCTTAATTACTGGTTTATCGATTAAAAATGATTTTATTTTATTTACTATGCTTATCAAGGATATATTTTTCACAAAATTAAAAATAAAAGCTTAACGTGTGTTTTTCATTAGCATATTTTGGAATTTAAGCTTTAAATTATTTAGAATTTATCTAAATAAAAAAACAGAATGTAAATTCATTGCTTTAATTCCTACCAAATTTTATTTTTGCATGAAATATTATTTTAACAATTCATTTTGCATATTATAATTTGATACTCAATATTTTAAGATAAATACAATGGGTTTTATACAATCAATTAGATCTAAAATTTTAACAGTCTTACTTTTGGGATTTGCATTTTGTCTAAATGCAGCCTCATCTTCTGCTGAGGGTAAGACATTATTTCAAGCCAATTGTGGCTCATGTCATGCAAAAAACATGAAAACTGCAATGACGGGTCCCGCTCTGGCAGGAGTGGAGTCCAGATGGGATAGCAAAGCTAGCCTTTATGGGTGGATTAGAAATTCTCAAGGCATGGTTAAAAAGGGCAATGCGAGAGCTGTTGCTATTTTTAATGAATACAATAAAAGCGTAATGACTGCTTTTCCAAGCTTGACGGATGATGAGATTGGGTCTATTTTATTATATATTGAAGAGGCTGCCAAAGGTCCGGCAAAAACAGCGGTTGGCCCACAAGGTACAGGAAATGCAGGTGAAGACCCAAATAAAGGCAATTCATGGTTTTATTTCGGCATTTTTGGTCTACTGGCATTATTGGCATTGGGACTTACCTCCGTGATAAGCAATCTAAATAAAATGTCAGCTGCCAAAGACGGTGTTGCATTTTATGACAAAACACTTTGGCAAAAGTTGACATCAAAAAGTATGGTGTCATTTTTAATATTTTCGGCTGTAATTTTAGGCGGTTATACTACTGTAACAAGAGCTGTAAATCTAGGCAGACAACAAGGGTATGAACCAGATCAGCCGATAAAATTTTCTCACGTAACCCATGCAGGGTTAAACAAGATAGATTGCCAATACTGCCATGATGGTGCAAGGAGATCCAAGCATAGCGTCATACCAGCTGCCAATACTTGTATGAATTGCCACAAGGCAATTAAAGCAGGTTCTAAATATGGTACAGCTGAGCTTACAAAAATATTTGCATCTATTGGTTTTGACCCAAACAAAAATACCTACGTGCCCAATTATGAAAATTTACCTAACGATTCAATAAAAGCTATTTATACAAAATGGATAGGCGATCAATATAAAGCGGCAACAGGTCTGGCATCCTTGGATGACAATGGCAGAAATTTAGTCACAGACCAATGGAAAAATATTGTTGCTTCATTGACTAGTGAAATGGACAATAAAATACAAGGCCCGATCGAATGGGTAAAAATCCATAACTTAGCTGACCACGCATATTTTAATCACGCACAACATGTGAACATTGGTAAAATTGCTTGCCAAACATGTCACGGCGATGTCGAGAAAATGGAAGTAGTAAAACAACATGCTCCTCTATCTATGGGCTGGTGTATAAATTGCCACAGAGAGACGGAAGTTAAATTTAAGGACAATGCATATTATGCAGCTTATTCATCGCTACATGAAGAACTGAAATCCGGAAAAAGAGATAAGGTTACAGTTGCTGACATTGGCGGATTGGAATGTCAAAAGTGTCATTATTAAAATCAACATTTCGAAATTACCACATTTAAAATTATAATGAAAAAAGAGGTAAAAAATATTTGGATTGGAGAACAAGATTTGGTTCATTCAGAGAAGTTTATTGAAAACAGTAAGCATGAGTTGTCTTTATTGGACTCTTTAGGAAACCCTGAGGTGACCAACTCACTTGGTTCTAATAGAAGAGATTTCCTTAAGTTTTTGGGCTTTGG
>JAYUTD010000356.1:0-9782 GCA_043755305.1 Saprospiraceae bacterium | reverse complement strand
CCCTTGCCGCTTTCAATAAATCATACCTGTTATCCATTTCTATGCAAAGACTATTCAATGTATATACCACCTTGGAAGTCTCTGTAAGAATAGGCTCCTCCTCATTGGGTAAAAAACTCAAAAAATGTTGCTCCAATGCCGCATAGGGAAACAATTCAACTTTCTTTGGATCAACCAATACAAGCTTAACCTGGGAAGGATGTTTTTTATACAACAGCGACATAAGCACTGTATTGATTCCGACAGATTTGCCTTGTCCGGTAGCACCCGCAATAAGAAGATGGGGCATCTTTGCCAGATCTGCTACAAACACTTCATTACTGATTGTTTTACCTAAAGCAATAGGCAAAGCCATCTTTGCATTTTGGAATTTATCAGAAGCCAATACTTCTTTGAGGGATACAACCTGCTTGTTTTTATTGGGCACTTCTATACCTATAGTGCCTTTACCCGGAATAGGTGCGATGATTCTTATACCAAGAGCAGACAATGACAAGGCAATATCGTCTTCGAGGTTTTTGATCTTGCTTATTTTTACTCCCGGTGCCGGGATTATTTCATACAAAGTCACTGTCGGTCCGATAGTCGCTCGTATCTTTATTATCTCTATCTTATAATCCAGTAAAGTCTTAATAATCTGATCTTTGTTGGCCTCCAATTCTGATCGGTCAACCTCTGTGTTTCCTTCTTCATAATTTTGCAACAAATCCAGGCCTGGATGTACATAATTTCTAAGGTCTAATGTAGAATCGTATGGATCTGAATTCAATACATCATCCATTGTTTTTTCTCTGATCACATCGTTGAGTGCAGGAGATTGACCCGCATTCATATCATCACTCAATGTCTCAAAAATAAATTCCGTGTCGGCTTCCTCGTCGGCTGCTTCCTCACCCAAAGTAGGTTCTTCCCCTTCATCGTCTAGCGGCACAATATTGTCTTCTACCATTTCTAACATAGGCGGCACGTAAGCAGTCTTTGCTCTTACAGTAGGAGTAGGAAGTTCAAAGTCCAACATAGGGCCTTGATCTCCCATTTCTTCTACTATACTATCCGTTTTTGGCATTGGAATTTCTCCCTCTTTGTCCTGGTTTTTTTTCTTTTTTTCTTTTTTAAGTTCGGGTTCTGCCATTTCACTGTTATTGCCAGTGGCAAGTTTTCCTAATATTGTATTGAGCCGTTCACCCATACTTTGGAATGCGGCCGGCATTTGCACTCCGGCAATACTATATTGAAATTGGTCGATGTTGATATTGTACTTCCATATAATATATGTACAAACACTTACCAGTAGTAATAAAAACAATCCTATTGTGCCTATGAAGTTGGTCAACCAAATGCATAAACTTTCACCGAATGCGCCACCCCAGGTAAAACTGGAACTCCTGAATATAAACTCAAGCAACAAAGAAAAGAATGCCATGCCTGCAACCATGTTTCTTGTCATAATGCCCAATGGCCTTAGCGAATTTCTTTTTATCAGGTCTACACCCAATTTGAGCAAAAGCAAAACTACTACTATAGATGGAAGTCCAAAACCGTAATAGAAAAACGCATTAGAGACATATGCTCCAAGCCTTCCTAACCAATTTTCTACCGCAAGATTTTTTTGAAAGAAAGATGACCATGTAAAATGAAGCACTTTGTCCTGATCGTACTTCCAGGTATAAAGGTATGAGGCAAAAGCAATGGCAAGATAAATTGCCCCTAAAATACTCATTATTCCAAATACTTTTCTCCACCTCGCATCTAGAGACGGCGAGTCCTGCGAAGCTTTATTCTTTTTCGCACCCATAATTAATCGATTTTTGTGATTGAATACCCTTGTCTTGTCTTAAATAAAAATCAAAAATAGTATTTATAATACATATTATAAAATTTTTTAATATGTTTTTCGTTACAATCTAAATAACTAATTATTAATTTTTATAAAATGTTGATTTTACGGTAGAAAACGTATGTTTGAAAATGTAATCTTATGTTTTCTTATCATTGAAAATTACAGTCCGACAAGGCTAAAAAGGAATTAAATTTCAGTTTACTGTCTCAAAAAGTCAATTTATCTGAAAATTTCACTGGTCTTCAAACAGCTTTCTGGCCTTTCTATTCCAATTATCAGCCATCCTTGTTGCTTCAAAGTTATTGCCTTGTTTTTCATTAGGCGCATTTTTGTACAATACTACCTCCCATTGGGTATTTTTCTTTTCTCCTATGCAAGTGGAGTGTAATAAATCAAATTCGTTGGCCAATAGTGGGCTGTAAAAAATAAATCTTACATTGTTTTGATTTGTTCTCTGCACGAAGTCATAGTACCATATTTCATAAGGAGGTGTATTGGCTTCATCTTCAATATTGACCACTTTGTTTGGCCTTCCATATTTCAGATATACATATCCGCGATCGGATTGAAAACCCTCTCCTACCGTATTGTAAAACTTTTCATTTACCGCCTGGACAACTTTCATATAGGATTCATATGCCTGCTGGGGAGCCGATGGGTATTCATTTATATAATACTTGTATAGAAAATACTTCTGCACATTTAAGTTGCCTTCGTTTATCGCACGATTCAATGCGTCAGATCTTTGATTGGATAACAATGGGGCAAGTGCCCTTAAAGCATGCCTTACTGTAGCTGAATCCAATGGACCAACAAATGAATTGCCAAATTCTTTGTTAAAATCTCTTTTCACCGCCACATCAGCGGGGAAATTCATATTGATAAAGGCTGCATATTTACTTGCAATGGCATTTTTGTTTTCATCTATTAAAGCTACTTTTAAATGGTAGTCACCTGAAACCAATTTATTGAGGTCAAAATTGAAAAACAACGGACTTACTTCTTCGGCGATTGCTTTTTTATATCTTACGTATATTGCTTTTGATGAATCAGAAGGCTCCATGCCTGAGTATATGCCGTAGGAAATGAGACATGCGTCTTTATGGTAAAGTTCCGTGTAAAAATGCATGATTTGTTGGGATTCATTTACAATGTTAAATGGAAATGGCTCCATATACACCCCATTTCTTACCATTGGCCCGGAATCTTTTTTTTCAACAGCAGTAATTAATTCGATGTCTGAAAAACAAGGCAATTTCTTTTCGGTGATCCGGATTTTTTGTTCCATACCAAACCTGTTCAAACTATCCTGGCTATCTACTACATTAACTTTTAGCGTATAATTACCGGTATTTATAAAAAATCGTCTCTGGTCCACGATATCTTTTTTGGCTTCTAATGCAGGGCTTTGAAGTTTGTATTTCTCCCATGCAACAATATTTTTTGTACCTTCCTCCTCTAAGTACATTGTAACATCTGCGCTTGATTTTAAATTGTTGTCGTTGAGGTAACTGTATTTAATTGAATGCGCCAGTATTCTAATTTTTACATCAATGTAGGTTTTGTCATTTGCATAAAACTTATAAGTATGGACGGATACACTTAGGCTAAAAAGCTGGGCAGATAGAAGTAAAAGCAAAGAAACATAGGAAAGCCTCATTTTTATCACATTTAAGAATACCAAATAAAAATTTATCTAAATTTCAGATCTCCTGATTTGCAATACACTAAGGGTCAACTTTGACAAGATGAAATTCCATATCAAATGAATTCATCTTGCCTGTGAGATGCATTGAATCATTTGAAAATTCAATTATATCAAGTTCCAATGGTGTTTTGTCATGAATGATCAATTTCGCTTTATCTACTGTAAATGTAGCCATTCCCTGTGCTTCAAATAGATTAGAAAGCACTGATTTGTCGTCCTGGAATTCAAAATAGGCATTTTCAAGGGTTTTTGCTTCCTTTCCATTGCGAAAGGCTTTAGCAAAATTCCATTTGCCTTTAAGGTCAATTGGTTTTAAATGGACCGATTGCTTGCACGCAAACAAGGAAATGAAACCAATAATAAAAAAAATTATACATCTCATTTTGTTTTATTTAAATTGCTACCGGAGCCAATTCGACCTCCAGTCCATCTAACTCATTTTTCATTTTAATCTGACAACCCAATCTTGAGTTCTCTTTCACGAAAAAAGCCTGGTCCAGCATGTCCAACTCAGCGTCACTTTGCGGAGGCAATGTATGGTCAGACTGCACATATACGTGACAAGAAGCACACAATGCCATCCCGCCGCAGGTGCCTTCTACTGGTAATTCATAAGCTTTGCAAATTTCCATAAGGCTCATAGCCATATCTGTAGGCGCTTCCAAATCATGGCATTTGCCAACTCTGTCTACTACTTTAATATCTATTGTGTTTTCTGATCCCATAGGTTTAAAAAGCATTAACGCCTGCCACTGTTGTATATTTAAAACTCAACTTTTGGTCAGGATGTATGTATTTAAATGCAGATTGCACCATCAAAGTTCCCTCATGAAAGCCACACAATATCAATTTTAGTTTGCCATCATAAGTATTGATATCTCCTATGGCATAAATACCTGGTATATTGGTACAATAGTCGAGCGTATTTACTTTTATGGCGTTGCTCTCTATCTCCAGGCCCCATTCACCAATAGGTCCCAGTTTTGGGCTTAAGCCAAATAATGGAATGAAATAATCAATGCTTACCTCTTGCTTACCTGCGTTATCAACCTCCACTACTACGTGGGTTAGTCCATTTTCATTGCCTTTCAAGCCTACAGCCTGGGCTTCGGTGATTAATTTTACCTTGCCACTTTCGACCAATGCCATCACTTTTTCCACACTGTCCAACGCCCCTCTAAATGAAGTTCTCCTGTGAATTATAGTGACCTCAGCACAAAAATCAGCCAGAATAATGGTCCAATCCAATGCACTGTCTCCACCACCTGCAATGAGTACTTTTTTATCCCGGTATTTCTCAGGATCTCTGATAATATAGTCAATTCCTTTGTCTTCATAATGCTCAATGCCGTCAATAGGAGGCTTTCTTGGTTCAAAACTACCTAAGCCACCTGCTATAGCTATTACCGGAGCATACAGTTCGGTGCCTTTGGATGTAGTGATTTTGAATTGCTTATCATCAGACTTTTCCAATTTTTCGGCCCTTTCTCCCAGCGTATAGGTTGGTTTGAAAGGCTCTATTTGCTTTAAAAGATTATCTACCAACTCTACTGCCAAAATACTTGGGTAGCCCGGTATATCATATATAGGTTTTTTAGGATAAATTTCTGACAATTGACCACCAGGTACTGGCAGTGAATCCACTAAGTGACACCTCAATTTTAGTAAACCAGCTTCAAAAACTGTAAACAATCCCACAGGTCCAGCGCCAATAATAATCAGATCAGCTGTATTTTCTTTCATTTTGTCTATTTATGCAAAAATAACATTGCCTTTGATAAATTGTTGGTTTTTATACACTATTATCAATTCATTTAGAAATGATTTTTATCCTGATCGATGCTGACTAAAATGGTATTTATTATTGAAAAAAAACGCCTATTTTAATAATTGAAATTTATCAAACGACTGGTTTTTATGTAAATGCATTTCTTAAAGTAGTTAAGAAAATTCTACATTTCTTAACAGAAAAAGTTAAATCAAATTTAAAATTGGTATTTTATAAAATAGGCTTGTTTACATTAATCCTTAAACTTCCGTCAAGTCAATATTACATTAATTCTTTAAAATTTCAATAGGATGAGAAAAATTACATTCTACCTTTTTTTAGGGCTTTGCTTTTTGTCTTGCCAGGATATAGATGACGAAATCTTACCAATACTCGGTACATATGAAGCCCATGTAGTCAAACTTGCCGGTCCTTTCTCGATGAACATTTCTGCTTTAGCCAACGATGATGTGCAAATAGAAGCACCATTTGATGGTGAGGTATGGTCGGTAATACAGGCTGATATTGACTATCAAAGTCAATCAAAATGGGACATCGACATAGATCGCCAAAGCCTTGCACCCGGTATTGAATTATGGGGTAATGGTTTTTTCTTCAATGGTACCATTCAACTCAATTACACCATCAGTTTCAACGGCGATACATACGATTACAAGCTAATCGGATCAAAATAAGTAAAACGTTTCCTCTATTACAAAGTTTTTCCTCAGTCCTTCAAGCATTATTTGTTAACTTTTCGCAATAATTGACACGTTTGAGATGGGACTGAGGATTTTTTACCCTTGCATTTCTTAAGGCCAAAAATAATGTGGCAAAAGTAGTATCTGAAAAGTGAAAGCCAAAAAAATCCTACAATTGTTATCTTTGCTTCGAAATCATTCAATACATGAAGCAGATATTAAACTATGTCAATGGCCAACTTGTGCCTTCGGTTAGCCAGAAAACGTTGGATGTATATAATCCTGCAAAAGGGGAAGTTTATGCCCAGGCACCGGACTCTATTGCTGAAGACATAGAAAATGCCGTAATCTCGGCTTCACTGGCATTTCCATCCTGGTCGAAAACCAGCCCTGAAAAAAGAAGTGAAATCCTACTGAAAATAGCAACCCTTATTGATCAAAAATTCGATGCACTTTCTTTGGCAGAGTCCATAGACAATGGCAAGCCCATTGCCCTTTCGCAGAATATGGATATTCCAAGAGCTGCATCAAACATTCGATTTTTTGCTAAGGCAATTACCCAGTTTAGCAGTGAGGCACATGAAATGGTTGCTGAAGAAGCGATCAACTATACTTTGCGGCAACCTATTGGTGTAGTAGCATGTATTTCGCCATGGAATTTACCTCTATACCTTTTTACCTGGAAGATAGCTCCTGCCTTAGCTGCCGGCAACACTGTGGTAGCCAAGCCATCAGAGGTAACGCCAATGACAGCCTATCTATTTAGTGAAATATGCATAGAAGCTGGTTTGCCGCCAGGTGTATTAAATGTAATACACGGCCGGGGTGAAATGATTGGTGACAATATCAGTAATCATCCAAAGATAAAAGCCATTTCATTTACCGGTAGCACAAGGGTCGGTAGACATATCGCATCCATTGCTGCCCCATTGTTCAAAAAACTTTCGCTTGAAATGGGTGGTAAAAATCCTACAATTGTATTTGCCGATTGCAATTATGAAAAAATGCTCGCTTCAGTGGTAAGGTCATCTTTTACCAATCAGGGACAAATCTGCCTATGTGGTTCAAGGATATATATTCAAAAAGATATATATGCGCAATTTAAAAAAGACTTTATTGAAGCTGCCGAAGCAATGTCCATAGGAGACCCGCTGGATGCTGATACCAAAATAGGCGCTATCGTCTCAAAAGTACATTATGATAAAATCCTTTTCCATATCGACTTAGCCAAAGAAGAAGGTGGCCGTATATTGACTGGTGGCCACCCAGTATCTATAGCCAACCACGAAAATGGCTGGTATATAGCACCTACTATAATAGAAAACCTCGATGAACACTGTCGCACCAATCAGGAAGAAATTTTTGGACCTGTAGTAACCATTGCTCCATTTGAAGATGATGCGCAAGTGCTTGCACTTGCCAATAGCACTCAATATGGTTTAGCTTGTAGTCTGTGGACTGAAAACATTGGCCGGGCGCACCGCATGGCCAGAGACCTCAATGTCGGCATAGTATGGATCAATACTTGGCTGATGCGGGACCTTAGGACTCCATTTGGTGGCATGAATCACTCCGGCGTGGGTCGGGAAGGAGGCAATGAAGCATTGCGATTTTTTACAGAGGCAAAGAATGTGTGCGTAAAGTATTGAGGGCAATATTTTTTTAAAATTATCTCAAATTCAATCGCACATCTTAACGGAGCAACTTTGAGCCCTCCTACAAAAAGCTGCTCCAGTCAATGGAGCACATTTTCATGGAGCACGTTTTTTATGCTCCGTAAAAAGCTGCTCCAATAAGTGGAGCGCATTTTCATGGAGCACGTTTTTCATGCTCCGCAAAAAGGTGCTCCATGATTTTTTGAGGCCAATGCTGATTTTTTCCCTTCGATTAAAAGTTTATTTGGATAATTTTAAAGGTAAATAGACAATTTAAAAGTAAGTTCTGCAAGCAAGAATCATTTCCATAATTTGGGATTTTCTACCAAAAAAGCCCTACATTTGTTACAAATAATTAAAATACCAAGCCATCATGTCACAACTCTTACCAAAATTCAATTTCAAACAATGGATTGACGAAAACCGTCACTTACTCAAGCCACCTGTAGGCAATAAATGTGTATGGTCAGATGGGGAGTTTATTGTCATGGTAGTGGGTGGCCCGAATAGCCGCAAAGACTACCACCTCAATGGCACTCCGGAGTTTTTCTACCAGGTCGAAGGAAATATTACGCTTAAATTGATGGATAATGGTGTGCCTGTGAATGTGGAGGTCAATGAAGGAGATATCTATCTTCTTCCAGCCAATGTGCCCCACTCACCACAACGCGGCCCCAATACCATAGGACTTGTCATAGAGCAACAGCGACCTGGCCATATGTTTGATGGTCTGGCGTGGTATTGTGAAAAATGCAACCATGAATTGTATAAAGAGATGTTTCTACTAGACAATATAGAGACCGACATGCCCGTAATATTCAAAAAATATTATTCCGACCTCGAGCTGAGGACGTGTAAAAGTTGTGGTCATGTCATGGAACCACCAGTCCCTGCAAAAGCAGATTAATGCGCATTAACGGACACTCTCATCTGCTGCCCTATCCTGAAGATATTCCTCAGTTTATGAAGGAAAAAAAAATATTCTGGATAGACGGTGACCGCAAATTTATGAGACAAGGCAATTGGTCAAGACCAATTACTGACCCGAGTTTTTTTTTGCACGAAAAACTAGATTGGATGCATTCTTCCAATATAGATCAATGCGTGGTACTCAATCTTTCTCAGTTGTACTGCAATGGGTATGACCGACAACTTGCCAAAGATGTAATCCAATTTCAAAACGATTTCAATCTTTCATTACAAAACAACCATAGGGATAAGTTCATCGGTGGATTTGTGGTGCAACCTGCTTATATTGACGATGCGCTGTATGAAATGAATAGATGTGTAGAAGCCGGCATGAAAGTGTTATGCCTTCCTACCCATTTTCTAAACAAAGAAAAAAAATGGACGTCAGTAGCAGACCCATCTTGTCATCCAATTTTTGAGCTGGCCAATCAATACAAGCTTGCAATTGAAATACACCCTTACGATGCAGAAGAAGTGGTCAATTTGAGCGACCAGTTTTGGAGGTTTCACCTGATCTGGATGTGTGCCATGACAGCAGATACCCATCATCTATATACTTTGCGGGATTTTCCAAATAAATATCCTAATATAAGAACCTGTTTTGCCCATGGCAATCAATATGGCCAAGTCAATATAGGACGAAGGATACAAGGATATGAAGGCCGGCCCGATTTATTTCCGGATATGGTACATCCTGCTAAATCGGTAGCGCATAAACACATTTTTTTTGACACTTTGGTCCACGATGTTTTGTCCTTTGAATTGATGGTCAAAAGGAGTGGAGTACCACAAATCATAGCAGGGCTTGATGATCCGTATCCGCTGGGGGAAATGCAATCGGTACCCAATTGCTATCCAGGAAAAGTTATCGACGAAGCAGTAGATGCTTTAGTCATATCATCAACTGAACGTAACATTATCTGGTGTGAAAATGTATTGGCCTGGCTAGGTTAGTCTTCTAGTGATGTACAAATCCAAAACCAATATAGCCATTAAGGACAGACTATTTCAATAGAATAAAGTTTTCCTTTTTCATCAATTCTTATTCTATAACATTTGCCACCGTTGGTCTTCATAACCACTCCTCTGGTGAAATCTGAGATATATACATCAGATTGTTTGGCTTCAATTTTGCTTGTAG
>JAYUTD010000355.1:0-9826 GCA_043755305.1 Saprospiraceae bacterium | reverse complement strand
TTAGAAAAAATAGACCACGAAATTGAACACAATAATTTTTATCAATTTGCCGAAATTCGTGAAATTATACCTTTACTTATATGATAGAAAAATACATTGATATACTTACTTGGAATCGCAAAGACCATTTTGAACTGTACAGTACATTCAATCAACCGTTCTTTGGGTTCTCAACACATATACCCTGCTCTAAAGCCTACGAATATTGCAAAACGAACAATCGTTCGTTTTATCTTTATTATGTACATAAAATATTATGTGCCATCAATGCTATCGAAAATTTTAGATTAAGAATTGTAGATGGTAAGGTTGCATTATTTGACACTATCCATGTATCTCCTACTGTAGGAAGAGAGGACAACACATTTGGGTTTTCCTTTATGCATTACAATTCAAATTTTGATCCATTTGAAGCGGCAAGCAAGATTGAAATTGAAAGGGTCAAAGTTGCATCTGGCCTTTGTCTTTCAGAAAACACCTGGCGCATTGATACAATTCATTTTTCAGCTGTGCCGTGGATAGATTTTACTATGGTTCAACACGCAGGTGTAACAGGCGGCAATGACTCTTGTCCAAAAGTATCCGTAGGCAAGCTTATCAATGAAAATGGTACTTACTTACTTCCTGTTTCATTGCATGCCCATCATGCCCTTGCAGATGGTTACCATGCAGGGCGATTTTATACGCTTCTTGAAGCATTGCTTAATCATTGAGCCATGTTATATAATCAATACAGCAAAATAAGGATTCATTTTAGGAAACCAATATGGCTCGCTTTGTTCTCTTGCTATAAAAAGTGGTTCATCTTTAGTCCTTTCTATTGATAAAAATAATCTATTCCATATAAAACTTGCCTATTATAGTATATAGCTGACAAAGACTTGCCGAAAAAAGAGCATAATTGTATAATCATTTTGAAATAAATGCATAACTTCGGTTTTTATAACCAAACTAAAAAACTTATTATGAATTTACTTGCAAATGGCGTAGCGGCGCTTGTTCCGCTGATGTTGGGCTTTATTTGGTATAGTGATAAAGCCTTTGGACCTGCATGGCAAAGAACAGCAGGCCTTGATCCCGAAAAATTAAAAACAGGCAATATGGCTGTTACCTTAATCTCTGCTTTAGTGCTCAGCTTTCTGTTAAGCATAGCGCTTACGCAACTGGTCATTCACCAAAATGCCCTTCCCGGCTTATTTAATGTAAAGGGTGCCAATCCGACACCTGAAAGCGAAGAGGGTCAATTTCTTAAAATGTTTACTGAAAAATACGGCATGATTCACAGGACATTCACTCACGGTATGGTGCATGGAATACTCTACAGTATATTGATTGTATTGCCTATCGTAGGTATAAATGCATTATTTGAAAAAAGAGGCTGGAAGTACATTATGATTCATTTTGGTTACTGGCTTATTTGTCTTGCATTGATGGGTGGCATCATATGTGCCTGGATATAATTTATATTAAATTAACCTAAGATTGGCCCGCATTGACTACTGTTTTTAAAAATAAAATGTGGGCCAATTTTGTTAAATTTGTAAATAATAAATCTAGCGTAACATAAACTTTCTTATGCATAAAAAAGCTTCACCTATTGGTATTTTCGATTCCGGGTATGGAGGACTCACTGTATTTAAAGAAATTGAAAAACATCTGCCCAATTACGATTACATTTATTTAGGAGACAATGCTCGTGTGCCTTATGGAAACAGAAGTTTTGAAACTGTCCATGAATTTACCTGGCAATGTGTTCGAAAACTTTTTGACATGGGCTGCCCTTTAGTGGTATTGGCTTGCAACACTGCATCTGCAAAAGCGCTTAGGACCATACAGCAAAAAGATTTGCCTGCCTTAGCATCAAACAAAAAAGTGCTTGGCGTAATCAGACCTACTACGGAAACAATAGGCCAGTTTACCAAAACAAATCATGTGGGCATATTTGCTACCAAAGGCACAGTAGCATCAGCCTCCTATGTCATAGAAATCAAGAAATTTTTTCCACAGATAAAGGTCCATCAACAAGCTTGCCCAATGTGGGTGCCTTTTATAGAAAACAATGAACACCATAGCGATGGCATTGATTACTATATTAAAAAATATATAGATGAGTTGATGGCTCAATCAAGTGAAATAGACACAATCCTACTTGCTTGCACCCACTATCCAGTCTTGGTAGATAAATTGAGACAATTTTTACCTGCAACTATTAAAATAATAACTCAGGGAGGTATAGTAGCTAAAAGTCTGCAAGACTACCTTTACCGGCACCCGGAAATAGAATGTCAATTGACACAATACAGCGAAAGGACATATTATTCAACTGATGATATTATGGACTTCAATGCCAAAGCTAAATTGTTTATAGGCAAAGAAATTCACGCCAAACATATTGAAGTGTAAAAACATTCATATCGATGTAATTCCGTATTTTTACAAAAAATTAAATTCAATGGAAAGAAATGCCATAATTACAGGCTTGGTTTTAGGCGCTATCCTACCTGTAATAGGTTTTTACCTAATGGAGCAAATAGTTAATTTTCTGGCTACTAAAGGAATGCTAGAGGAGATCGCAGGTGAAGGCCTTATGAGACGATTGCGAACTGTAGGCTTAATCGCAATTTGCTTCAACCTTATTCCATTTGAATATTGCAGAAAATATAGATTAGATGACACTATGAGAGGCATAGTTTTTCCTACGCTCATTTACGTCGGCTTTTGGGTATATAAATATTATTATGTACTGTTTAGTTAATCCTTCATGAAGTACTATATTATAGCTGGCGAACTGTCAGGAGATAAACATGGTGCAAAGCTAATGCAACAATTAATTGCAAAAGACTCCATGGCCGAATTCAGGTATTGTGGTGGAGATGAAATGACAAAAATAGGCTATCATTTGCCATTCATCCACGTCAAAAACATGGCTTTTATGGGTTTTATCGAAGTCGTAAAAAACCTGCTTACTATTCTTAAATTTTTTTCTGGCGTAAAAAAAGATATTTTATCATTTATCCCTGATGTAGTGATATGCATAGACTATCCAGGGTTCAATCTTAGAATGGCCAAATGGGCCAAGCTACAAGGATTCAAAACTATCTATTATATTTCACCTACCGTGTGGGCGTGGCACAAAAGTAGGGTTTACGACATCGAAAAGTACGTGGACTTGCTGATCTGCATCTTGCCATTTGAAATTGATTTTTATAAAGACTATAAAGTCAATGCTATTTATTGCGGAAACCCGATAGTTGATGACGCAAAAGTTTTTGTGAAAGAAGATCATTTTCTGCAAAAACACGCCATTGGCAAACCTATCTTGGCATTACTACCAGGTAGCAGGCTCCAGGAAATAAATCTAATACTACCCGAAATGCTCAAAGCTGCTCAGTCTTTTGCAGAAGAATATCAAATCGTCATTGCCAAAGCAGACAATATTCCATCAACTGTCTACCAAAAGCAGCTTTTGCCCAAACAGTATTCTGTCCATAAAATGATTGAACACAATTACCACAATATTCTTTCTTATGCCAAAATGGCCATTGTTACATCAGGCACAGCTACATTAGAAACAGCAATATTTGGCGTACCGCAAGTAGTTTGTTATAAAACAAGTCCCGCATCGTATGCTATTGCAAAAAGGCTTGTGACTTTAAAGTATATATCCTTGGTAAATTTAATTGCAGGCAAAGAATTGGTCAAAGAGTTGATACAAAGTGAATGCAATGTTGACAATATCACCAAGGCGTTAAAAGACCTGAGTTCAGAAAACGAGTTAATGTATGAAGAATTAAACATTAAACTTGGATCAGAAGGCAGTGCTGCAAGAATTGCTGACAACATAATCCGTTTTTTAGAGGCAAAAAATTAAAGGCCGGCTGTACATTTTGAAAATACCTGCTATAAATCTAAATCCAACCTTATGGTTAGAAATAAATCCATAGCTTTGTGCTTATTTATAAAACCACATTTGTGTCTATAACCTCTGATAAGTATACAATGTTTGCGAATAGGCTTGCCAAGGTCCACAAGCACAGGGCTAAAATCGCAAAAAAACAACAGATCAATTGCTATAGATTGTATGATCTTGATATGCCGGAATTCCCCTTCTGCATTGACCTTTATGGCGACTGCGCCTATGTAGCAGAATACAAGCGAAATCATCAGCTTAGTGAACGAGACCACAAAGAGTGGATCAGGATTTCAATCCATACCATTGAGCAAACATTAGGTATAGATAGTGAACACATATTTCTCAAGGAACGTAAAATCATAGAAGACAGAAGCTTGCAATACAATAAATACAATGAATCTAAAAAAGAAATCATTGTCGAAGAAAATGGTTATAAATTTATTGTGAACCTCAATGATTACCTTGATACCGGTTTATTCCTCGACCATAGGCTTACACGTAAAATGGTGGGTGAGTGGAGTAAGGATCGTAATATCCTCAATCTTTTTGCCTATACCGGTTCTTTCTCTGTGTATGCTGCTATGAATGGCGCTGCTCAGGTTGATACTGTCGACTTATCCAATACATATATAGAGTGGGCCAAAAGAAATTTTGAAGCCAATAATATTTCGTTGACACCCCATAATTTTATAGCGGCAGATGTTCTGCAATGGTTGCCGAAAGCAAATACCCAATACTATGATATTGTAGTCTGCGATCCACCAACATTTAGCAATAGCAAGAAAATGGCTGGGATATTAGATATTCAGAGAGACCATGTCAATATCATCAATCAATGTCTAAACGTTTTGAAGCCGACTGGTCGGTTGGTCTTTAGTACAAACTTTACAAAGTTTAAATTAGATGCTTCAGAAATCGCATGTGAAAGTATAAAAGACATCACAAAAATGACAACTCCATTTGACTTTGAAGGCAAATTAGAAAGGTGGTGTTACTTAATCACCAAAAAATAAAATTACCTGAAAAACATTCTTGGCGGTTGCTGGCTATTGTTATTGGCTGGGGCAAATGCAGATAACCTGTATGACATAGATAGCATGCCATACCTGCCAATAGCATTGGTCGTCAACTCTTCCAAGTAAGTTTCTGAGGCACTTCTTGAGATACCCTGACCTATGTTAAAAATATCTCCAACCCTCATTTTTATTGTAATACGATCGTTGAACAATAACTTAGATATACCAGCATTGGCCAATGTAAGAGTATTCTGATTGCCAAACTGTGCCTTGGAATATATAGTATGACTTATGTCTCCATCCAATGTAATACCCTTTCCAAAATTGACCAACAAGGTTGATCTCAAAGTCTGAGTGGTAAAACTACTATTGCTGGAGGTTGTCTTGGAATAATTGTTTTGCGAGTAAGCTATGTCATATCCACCCAGAAGGGATACCACAGTGTTTTTTAGGTTTTCCAATTCTATACCGACTTTTGGGGACAAGGTGACTACATCATTTTGTACTCCATTGATAAAGTTGATTCCCTTAATTAAATTGGCAGTGGTATAAATTCTGGTTTTCAACTTTAAGGGTCGCAGCGGTGAGCTATACGTCATGTTCAGACTTATATTTGAATAAGAAGAAGTATTTATTGGTGCTGTCTCCTTGACCAAATCCGGTCGAAAATTTTGTGCAGTGACAATCTTGTCTCTAGTATACCTTACATTAATAAAAGCGAAAAAGTTTACAAAATTGAAATTATCGAAAAAATTGTACCGCACATTAAAAGCATGAATGTATTCAGGTTTTAATTTGGGATTACCTATATAAATACTCTGAGGATTTGAATTGTCAACAATCGGTTGCAATTGGGTAGCTGTTGGCTCATTGATATTGGTATTGTACCTAAACCTTAAATTTTTATCTATCCAGTTAAATGTGAATGCAGGTAAAAAATAATTATAGCTATTTTCTATAACCTGTTCCCCAATTTGATTATTTGTTCCTTTCAAAAAAGAACGCTGGTAAACCAAATCGGCGTTGATTGCATACTTTTCATTATCCTTCGTATACAGTAATGAAGCCCTGTTGTAATTGATATCATTTCTGAAAAAGTTGCTCAAAAATTCATTGAGGGTGCTGGAATTGTTCAATAAATCTATATCATAAAAATTCTTATCCTGATTTGATTTATAATTTTTAATTGAATAAGCCAGGCCTATATAGTTACTCTTGCCTAGTGGCTCTCTGTATTCTGTATAAAACCGGTAATTTCTATTATCTGACAATGATATTTGATTTTGAATCAAGCTGTCAAGAATTGAAGATTGGGGTGTAGTTATATAACTTTCCACATTGTAGTCCTGATCATTTTCAGTAGTGCCATAAGAACCTTCAAACGAATATAGTCTGCCCGGTTTTCGCATTCTCTTGTTAAACACACCGCGAATGGATATGTCTTTTAAATCGGCAATTGATGTATCTTTTTGAGAATTGGAATTTTCACTTCTTGATGACCTGCTAATGGTGGATAAGCTTGAGGACTTGACATTGCTGCTGTTTAATCTTAGCGAAGACTCTATATCAATCCTGTGAAAACTATCAGGCTTGGCCTGAAAATTGAGGTTGATGTTGTGCCCGTTTCTTTTCGTAAATGACTGACTATTTTCAGCAGAAGTAATGTTGCCTTGAGGATTGAAATTTTCCCTGGTTTTATCTTTTAAAAGGTCTTGTTTTGAATCGGTGAAAAAATAACTTGTACTTATATTGTATCTAGGGGAAAACTCATTATAGATATTTACTCCAACAGTAGCACTTTTGATCCGGCCTTGATTGTTATTGCCAAGACTGACTACAGACGGTACATTGAAATTGCCACCACCGCCACCACCACCGAAAGCATTTCCGCCCATCAGTGCGTTGTAATCACTGAAATTAAAACCTTGATTGCTTAAGTTGTTGAAATTAGATAATGCTGACAACTGGTACTTTGAGTTGAATTTGTTGAGTGAAATTTTAGACTCAAATAGATCTTGTGTACCATACCCACCGGCAACATCTCCAAATGTACCTACCTTTTTATTGTCCTTTAATTGCAGATTGATAATCTTTTCCGTTTCACCATCTGTTATTCCTGAAAATTCTGCTTTCTCCGATTTTTTGTCTATGACCTGAACTTTCTTTACTGCATCAGCAGGAAGGTTTTGGGTGGCCATTTTGGGATCATTGCCAAAGAATTTCTTGCCATCTACGGTCACTCTGTTGACTTGCTCTCCTTGTGCAGTAATAGTACCATTTGCATCCACTTCAATGCCGGGCAATTTCTTCAATAACTCTTCAACAGTAGCATTTGGCCGCACCCTGAATGCATCTGCATTATATTCTACAGTATCTTTCTTTATTTGTATTGGTACGTATTCGCCTTTGACAACAACTTCTTTCAATAAATTATCATCTGACAACAAAGTAATTACCCCTAAATCTATTGTTTGGTTATCTCCTGTTATCTCCAATAATTTTTCAATAGTTCCATATCCGATATAAGTAATCTGAAATCTGACAGACTGGGGCTTAATATTTTTTATGTTGAATACGCCTTCATTGTCTGAGCCTCCAAAACCTATCATGAGGCTGTCTGAAGGATTAAGTAATACGACGGATGCTCCTGTAAGGGATTGCTTTTCTGCATCCACAATTTTGCCTGTAACGGTATATCTTTTTACCTGACTATGCGCCGCAATAAAAAACAGTAAAAATAGCGCAGTCAATAATTTTTTAGCCACAATTTATTTTTTAAGTGAAAAATGCATTATCTGTAAAGATAATACGACAATCAAAACAATTAGCCCCGCATCATGCCCCTTTGATTGCCACCCCACATTTCTTTCATTTCCTTCATTTTTTCCTTTCGAATTTCACTGTACTTTTCCCGTGTAACGATTTCGCCTTTGGTGGGTTCTTCTATGGCTTGCGTACTATTACTTTTCTCTTCAACCATTGTTGCTAATGTTACTTTATTTTCACCTTCTGACAAAGCGAGGATCAATCCCGGTAAACCACTATAACCATCAGGACCCACTGACATTTGTATTTTTGGGGTATACCATGCAGTAACCAAAGTGCTGTCTTTTTGAAAAGTAGCTTTTATACATGTATATCCCAGGATATCTCTATGATCGCCGGAATGAATTTTCCATGCATATTCCTTTTCTTCATTGATCAAAAATTCTTTGCCAAAAAAATCAGTATATGTTACCATTTTCATTGCATCATAATTACAATAAATTATCGGGTCAACACCGCGTTTTCGCATACCGCCTCTACCCCTGCTTTGATCTTCCACCTGTTCTACTTTGTCTTCTTTATTGACAAGATACAATGACTTACTACCAGTAGAAAACAATATTTTATTTACACTTCTGCTTTTAGGCATATTGGCAGCCATCTGAGGGGGCATGTCTCCTCTTTGTTCCATGTACATGGTCTCTGAATACTTTACCTTTACCATTGTGCCATCCTGGGCAATCAGGCTAAAGCATATTGAGCTTAAAAATGCGAAAACAAAAGTTAACTTTATCATTTATGTGAATTGTATTAATTTATTGAAGTAAAGTTTGTAAAGATACGAATTTGGCCATTTTAAGGCCGAAACACAAAAAGAATTAAACATACTTTAACAAGAAATTGTTTATTTTGGCACCATACGTTGATTTTTGCAAAAAAAAAGGCCTCATTTGATGTTTTTCAACTAAACAACTAATACTTACCTCACAATAGAAGATTAATATTTGGTCCCCCAAATGTAGATTCAATTTTATAAAAATGCGCTATATTCGCATCATGATGAGCAAGATTAGCCGTTGGTTGCTTAAACTTTGGGGATTTAAAATCACCGGTAAATTTGATGTCCTTCCCAAAAGATTGCTGTTTGTTGTTATCCCGCACACATCCAATTGGGATTTTCCGCTTGGCGTATTACTTAGAAGTGCCATGAAACTCAAAATTAGTTATATTGGTAAAAGTTCGCTTTTTAGATGGCCGTATGGCTTTATATTCAGATGGCTTGGAGGCATACCGGTCGACAGAAATAAAAGAACCAATTTTGTAGATTCTGTAGTACATTCTATTGCTCCTATGGAATACATCTCTCTTGCTATGTCTCCGGAAGGAACCAGAAAAAGAGTAGATAAATTGAAGTCTGGTTTTTATTGGATTGCAATGGGAGCAAAACTACCTTTGGTGTTTATTAAATTTGATTATGGCAACAAAGAAGTTAATTTTGCACCACCCTTTACTCCAACCGGCGATTATGAAGCTGATTTGAAAATCATTGAAGCACACTTCAAAGGTGTTGTAGGCAAGATTCCGGAATACGGTTACAACTACGAATCAACCAAATGATTAAAATTTTCTTTATTACATTAAATACACAACCATGTCTTTACAATTTGAAATAAAAGAATCCATTGGGATAATCACGCTCGACAGGCCTGAAAAATACAATAGTGTGATCAGAGAATTGGCGTTGAAATTTCATGCAGCATTGGATGCTTGTGATGCTGATGAAAATGTAAGAGCAGTATACATTACGGGAAATGGCAAAGCTTTTTGTGCAGGTCAAGACCTCTCCGAAATTACCGACCCAAATGGTCCACCTATATCAACCATTGTATCACAGCATTTCAATCCCATCATTTCAAAAATTAGGTGGCTGAGAAAACCAGTAATCGCCGCAGTCAATGGAGTAGCCGCCGGTGCAGGCGCCAATATTGCATTGGCTTGCGATATAACTGTAGCATCTGAATCTGCAAGCTTTATCCAGGCTTTTTCAAAAATAGGCCTTATTCCGGACAGTGGTGGCACCTATTTTTTGCCAAGAATCATCGGCTTTCAGAAAGCTTCTGCTTTAATAATG
>JAYUTD010000354.1:0-9850 GCA_043755305.1 Saprospiraceae bacterium | reverse complement strand
AATATTTAAAAGAAAATATACAGAAAATGAAGAGCAAAATTTTAAGCAATCAGGAAAGCTCCGCAGCAATTATCCCTAAGGACAGTGAAGACTATATTTCATTGACAGATATAGCAAGGTATAAAGACTTAAAGCATACGGATGATATCGTTAAAAATAGCCAATATATAGTTAAAAGTTAATGGTTAACAGTTAACAGGAATTTTTCCCTAATAACCAATAACTATTAACCATTAACTTTTAACTTTTAACTTTTAACTTTTAACTTTTAAAACCCATCTACCTAAACAACCACACATATTACTCCCTCAAATACGGTGTCCTCGCTCCGGAAGAACTCGTAAGCCTCGGCGTAACAGCTGGTGCGACAACACTTGTATTGACAGACATCAACAATACGTCGTGTACCTTCCAATTTATCGAAGCGTGCCGCAAGCACGGTGTCAAGCCGATCGTCGGTATAGAATTTCGCAATGAGCAAGAGTACCTTTTTACAGCCATCGCTCGCAATGATGAAGGCTGGCGTGAGTTGTGTGCCTTGCTCACAGAGTGTTCTTTAACGGACACATTGCTGCCAAAAGAAGCCCCTCATTTTTCCAATGCCTATGTCATCTATAAGAAGCTGCCCAAAGCCATTCATATGTTGCGAGACAATGAATACATAGGCGTGCGACCCGAAGAAGTCAATCAACTTTTTACATCTTACCTCAAAGAACACTTACACAAGTTGGTCGTATTTTCACCGGTAACCTTTCATCCGGAAGATGGATATAAGGTCCATAAACTACTGCGCTGCATCGACCTCAACATCATACTCAGCAAGCTCAAGCCCGAAGATTGTGCCAGGCAAGGGGAGTACTTTCGCAAGCCCGGTGAGATCGAGCAATTGTACGAACGCTACCCTGTCATCCTGCAGAATACACAGCGGCTGCTTGCATCTTGTACCATCAATATGGAGAGCAGTCCTCAGCACAACCGCCGTACCTTCACAGGCGATGCCAGGGACGATATGCAGTTGCTCGCCAAGTTGGCTATTAGTGGCTGCGAGCGCCGGTACAGCTTAGGGGAGGGCCGCAGTCAAAGTGCCACACACAAGAAAGCTATGGAACGAACATTGAAAGAACTCAAGGTCATAGAAAAAATGGATTTCTGTGCTTACTTCCTCATCACATGGGACATCATACGCTATGCTCACTCTGTAGGTTACCATCACGTCGGCAGAGGCAGTGGTGCCAACTCTATCGTAGCTTATAATCTTGATATTACGGATGTAGATCCATTGGAATTGGATTTGTATTTTGAGCGATTCATCAATCCATACCGGAGTTCGCCACCGGACTTTGACATCGACTTTTCGTGGAACGAGCGGGATGATGTCACAGATTATATTTTCAAAAGATACGGCAAAGAGCACACTGCACTGCTTGCGACCTACAATACATTTAAAGGCAAATCCATCATCAGAGAACTTGGCAAAGTATTGGGTCTACCCAAGAGTGACATCGATGCTATCGTCGATGAACCTCTGGCGTCAGAAAAACACCATCCTTATGCCAGGCACATATTCAAATACGGTAAGATGATTGAAAATTTTCCCAATTACTTATCCATCCATGCTGGAGGTATTTTGATCTCGGAGCGGCCACTCAACTACCACACTGCACTACAACTTATGCCTAAGGGTTTCCCCATCGTACACTTTGATATGTATGGTGCTGAAGACTTGCAATTTCATAAATACGATGTACTCAGTCAACGAGGTCTTGGTCATATCAAAGACGCTGTAGAGCTTGTAAAACGCAATCAAGGCAAAGCCATAGACATACACAAAGTCGCAGAAATCAAAGAAGATGTCAATGTAAAAGCACAACTGAGAAGTGGCCATTGCATCGGTTGCTTTTACATAGAGTCGCCTGCCATGCGAGGCTTGCTCACAAAATTGCATTGTGACAACTATGTACACCTTGTAGCAGCGAGTAGCATCATCAGACCTGGGGTAGCTAAGAGTGGTATGATGCGGGAATACATACAGCGCTTTCACAAGCCCGAGAGTGTGGTGTACTTGCACCCAGTGTTTGAAGAGCACCTAGGTGAGACCTTTGGGGTGATGGTGTATCAGGAAGATGTGATGAAGATCGTACACCACTTCGCAGGACTCGACATGGACGAGAGCGATATACTGCGACGCATCATGACGGGCAAGAAAAAAAACTCTGATACATTCAGACAATTGCAGGAGAAATTTTTTCGCAATTGCAAAGAACGTGGATACAGCGATGAGTTGTCGATGGAAGTATGGCGGCAGGTAGAGAGTTTTAGTGGCTACTCTTTTTGCAAGGCCCACTCGGCAAGTTTTGCGGTGGAATCATTTCAGAGCTTGTATTTGAAGACGTACTATCCACTGGAATTTATGACGGCCGTAGTCAATAACTTCGGTGGCTTTTACAATGCAGAGTTGTACCTTCACGAAGCGAGAATGTGTGGTGCCACTATCCATGCACCATGTGTCAACCATAGCACGTACCTCACCAATATCTATGGCAAAGATATATATGTAGGCTTCATCCACATAGCACAACTGGAACAAAAAATGGCTTATAAAATTGTAGAAGAGCGCATGAAAAAAGGCGACTTCCGCAGCCTCAAAGATTTTGTCAATCGTGTCGATGCTACAAGGGAGCAACTAGAGATCTTGATCCGTATCGGTGCATTTAGATTTACGGATATGAATAAATACCAACTCATGTGGGAAAAAAATGCAGTCTTCAGTCCGATGACTAAGCAAGTACAACACAGTGCTGCACTTTTTGACGTCGATACCGAAGACTACGAGCTGCCTATGATGGAAGAAGGCAAGTACGAGCAGGCCTTTGACGAGATAGAGTTGCTTGGCTTTCCATTGTGCAGCCCTTTTGATTTACTCAAAGAAGAAATAAAAGGTGACATCCTCGCCAAAGACCTCAAAAAATACATGGGCAAATACGTACAAATGGTTGGCTATTATGTAGCCCGAAAAGACGTTACGACAAGCAACCGCAAGCTCATGAATTTTTGTACTTTCACCGATCGTGAAGGTCGATTTTTTGATACGACACACTTTCCGCCATCACTGGCAAAATATCCTTTTAGAGGCCGTGGCATGTACCATGTGAAGGGCAAGGTGGTGGATGATTTTGATTTCCCGAGTGTGGAGGTGGAGTGGATGGATAAGTTGGCTTTTGTGGGAGATGGGAGGTATGGATAGAATGATTTGAATTTTGATTTCAACATTCCTACATCTTCACAAATTTCTTTACACTTATCGCTCCTTTAGGCGTTACAGCCTTCAAGAAGTAAATCCCGGAAGCCAATGCACTTACGTCAATTGTACTGCTTTTCGACGCTACTATTTTTACTCCATTGGTGTCAAATACTTCATATAGCAAACTTGATGTATAGTTGCACAATATTTCAATTTTATCTGTTGCAGGGTTAGGTGCGATTGCAATGTCGTTAGAAAAGTCGACCTCCGGTGTTGTCGCTGATAGCAAGGCACACGATTTGTTGTCCTCTGGAAATTCATCAGGCTTATTGTCATTGGATGGTATGTAAAGGCACAAATTGTAGCTCAAGCCACCTCTGATGGTAACACTCCCACTATATTTGGCCGTCTCATCTGGTTTTACATTGAAAAATTTATTGCTATGAAATCCTTCCGAACAATTTATGCCTCCTAATACCTGAGAATAAACAATCCCTTCAATCACTGTTTGACTTCCTTTGTTGGTGATTTCATAGGAAAAATACCCTTTATTGTCATACTCAATAAAAGTATCGCTGCCAAATATATGTACAAACAAAGTGTCTACCAAAAAAGAATCCATTTTCATAGTTATGCTAAGATCATTCAACTTAGTGTTTTCAGTGGTGAGATTATATGATCTAAATTCTGAGATTCTTTCATATGATGTGCTACTTCCACCTATTACGACATTGTTGTTGTCAATAGCAAATTGCAATGGGTCGAACGAATTATCACTAATAGGTACAAAAACAATGCTATCAACAAAACTATTTAAATTTATTTCATGTATAACATTGCTCTTACTATAATATAAAAATTGATTTGATACCACCTCATCACTTACCTTTTCCTGAGTCAATTTTTTTTCTAAGTTATCAATAGTATAAACCGATAGTTTGCTATCATTAGATAAGGTATAAAAAGTATTTTTTTGTGCAATTATTTTTCTGGTGCTTTGAGTTGCAATCGAATCTAAAATCTTCCACTCATTATCCACTTTATACAAGTACGCTTCACTCGAGCATATAAATCCATTTTCAATTTTTTCAATCTTAGTAATTTGAGGCAATGTATTTGCAATTGAGTCAATAATCTCTCCATTCAGATTTGTTAAAAACATTTGCTCTTTATATTCATTTTTTTCTCTATTGGTTTGTTTATGTGAGGGAAGGCAGAGCAATATACTATCATTTAAAAAAGTGAAGTCGCTGTAGATATAAATGGTTTTATCGTTTAATCCTTCTGGTGTCCCTATGTTTGATACTATAGCGTCATTTTCTTCTCTTATGAAAATCTCCTCAGAGCCACCTACATCATCAATGTATTGTATTTGAGCAATAGCAAGCCAAAGCTTGTCTTTTTGTTTTATTAAAATTTTTTTATAGGCGTCTCCAAAAAAAATTTGATTTACAGTTAGCTTATTATTGACTATCTTTCTTACTGACAAAGATGGGCAAATACCCGTATGTAAAAAAGCATAATAAGTACTATCGTTGCTTTTGATGATATCGTATGGGCGGTTTTTATACGGCGATGCTACATTAAATTGTGTATAATACATTTCACTTGGTGCGGGCAAAATCACTTGGGACAAACAAGACAGAACAATCAATAATTGGAAAATTGCTATAAGTGTCGTTTTCATGTTGTATAATGATTAGTTATATGCGTTAAAGATAGTATTTTCTCTATACATCATTTGTCTTCTGGGTTGTCTTAGCTATTATTTGAATCAATATTTTAGAGATTTTACAAATTATTTACTCTAGTTAGTCGAAAAACAGTACACCAACCAAATAATATTTCTTAATATTGTCCAACAAAACAATTCAAAAAACAAAATCATGGAAACTTTAGATCAACAAATAATAAATGAAGGCCGCAACAATGGCGAGGAATATGCCAGCATAGGAAGCAGAATCGGAGCCTCTTTACTGGATTTTCTCATTATGTCGCCAATCTCCCTTGGGCTCAATTTTTATAACATAATCAGCTTAAAAAGTTTACCATTGGCCTTGGCCATAATTGTCTTTGGTGTACTTTATAAGCCACTTTTGGAATACTTCAAAGGTGCTACTTTTGGCAAAATGATTTTAGGCATTAAGGTGACAGATACCGATTACGAAAAAATGTCTTTAGAGCAAAGTGTATTGCGCAGTTTTCCTTTCTACCTTAGTACCCTGGTTATGTTGCCAATGACCATAGACATGTTTACGTCTGACGAACTGACAAATATAACTTCATTTATGGAGTACGGTATATTTGCACAGAAGTTCACTGCTGACTATGCCTATACCCAATATGTAAACTGGGCTACCATGTTGTTTTTTATAGGAGGAATAATTGCGGCTGCCTCCAATAAAAATAAAATGGCTTTGCACGATATGTTGGCAAAGACTTTTGTAATGAAAAAATAAATGATGTATTCTTCAATTGGTCACCAAAAAAACTTTTCTGTTTTTTTAATATAATTTTCTTTGTATCTGATTATACATAGTTTTTACATTTTTTAGTTATTTCTAAACAATTGCACTTTTTTAAGAGGTTGACTATTATTACAATTAATTCACTTGTATTTACAATTATTAATATTGCATCTATAATACGAGCTTCATTCATAATTCATTGATTTTCAAATCAATTCAATTTCTCATTATTTGTAATATAAATTTTGTATCTTTGCAGTTGGTTTTCTATACAGTGAGATTTAATGAGTAAAGAGAAATTTAAACCGGAAGTATCCAATCAATCCGACCATTTGGCATCCATCAATGGCATGTACCAGGAGTATTTTTTGGATTATGCCTCCTATGTTATTTTAGAAAGAGCGGTGCCGCATATAGACGATGGACTTAAACCGGTACAGCGCCGTATCCTTCACGCCATGAAAGAAATGGACGATGGCCGATTTCACAAAGTAGCCAACATTATAGGACAGACCATGCAGTACCATCCGCATGGCGATGCATCCATTGGTGACGCACTGACCAATCTTGGACAAAAAGATTTGCTCATCGACTGTCAGGGCAACTGGGGCGACTTACGCACGGGTGACTCTGCAGCTGCACCCAGATATATTGAAGCACGACTTACTAAATTTGCCCTTGAAGTAGCCTTCAACCACCAGACTACAGAGTGGCAGCTTTCTTACGATGGAAGGAAAAAAGAACCGATCACTTTACCTATGAAATTTCCTTTGCTCCTTGCACAGGGAGTCGAAGGCATTGCTGTGGGATTGGCTACGAAAATTTTGCCCCACAATTTTATTGAACTCATCAAGGCTTCTATCAAAATACTACAAGGTA
The DNA here is from genome assembly GCA_043755305.1 of Saprospiraceae bacterium. GTDB lineage: Bacteria > Bacteroidota > Bacteroidia > Chitinophagales > Saprospiraceae > JADKBO01. The sequence goes on along the minus strand of JAYUTD010000354.1, from coordinate 3,262 downwards.
AAAAAGCAACCATCTACCCCGATTTTCAAACAGGAGGATTCATTGATGTGGCTGAATACAATGACGGCCTCAGAGGTGGCAGGGTCAAAGTAAGGGCAAAGATAGAGCAAGTAGATAAAACTACGCTTGCCATTACCCAATTGCCTTATGGAGTCACTACAGGATCTATGATCGACAGCATCATCAAAGCCACCGAAAAAGGGCAGATCAAAGTGAAAAAAGTGGTTGACAACACTGCTAAGCATGTAGAAATAGTCATGGAATTACTCCCGGGTACTTCGCCTGATGTGACCATTGATGCACTTTATGCATTTACAGACTGTGAAGTATCTGTCTCGCCCAACTCTTGTGTTATTATTGACAACAAGCCGAGATTTCTCGCTGTCTCAGAATTGCTAAAAATTTCTACCGAAAACACCAAAAGATTACTCGGTGTCGAACTCGAAATCAAGAAAAATGAAATAGAAGAAAAATGGCACCTCGCCTCTCTTGAAAAAATATTCATCGAAAAACGTATTTACCGCGACATAGAAGAATGCGAAACCTGGGAAGAAGTCATCGAAGCCATAGACCTCGGCTTAAAAAAATATGTATCTACACCTTCTGACAAAGCAAAAGCCGGTGACAAGAGAATCAAGATGATGCGTGACATCACCCAGGACGACATCTTGAAACTCACTGAAATAAAAATCAAGCGAATTTCTAAATTCAATTCATTTAAAGCAGATGAATATATCAAAGGCCTCGAAGATGAATTGAAGCAAGTAAAACACGACATAGCTCACCTTACAGATTATGCCATAGCCTATTTCGAAAAATTACTCGACAAATACGGCAAAGGCAAAGATCGCAAAACAGAAATTACAAGTATAGAGCAAATCCAGGTACAGCAAGTCGTGGCCAACAATGCTAAATTGTATGCCAACCTCAAAGATGGCTTCATCGGCATGGGTATGAAAAAAGATGAATTTATTTGTGACTGTTCTGACATAGATGACATCATCGCATTTACCAAAGAAGGAAAATTCAAAGTCGTACGAATCTCTGATAAGGTATTTGTAGGCAAAGACATCATCCATGTAGCCGTCTGGAAAAAAGGAGACGAACGTACCACCTATAATCTTGTATACCTTGATGGCAAGACTGGTACTACCTATGCCAAGCGATTCAATGTTACTGGCATTACACGTGATAAAGAGTACGACCTAACCAAAGACGGATCCAAGGGATCAAAGCTCTTATACTTCACCTGTCAGCCCAATGGTGAAACAGAAATACTCAATATACAATTGACCCCTGCATGTAGTGCAAGGATCAAAACCTTTGACTTTGACCTGGTCGATATTGCCATCAAGGCAAGAACTTCTATGGGCAATATCGTCACTAAGTATCCTGTAAGAAAGATTACCCAGGTATCGGTTGGCCAATCCTCACTGGGAGCGATGAAGGTCTATATTGATGATATCAGTGGCAAATTGAATACCGATGGAAGAGGCCGCAAACTCGGGGCTTTTGATACGGGCAGCAAGATCATCACGCTCTACAAAGATGGCAGCTACGAGCTCAATGAACTCGACCTTACCAAAAAATATGATGTCAATAACATAGAGGCCATATCTATGTACAATGATGACCTCGTAATTGGTGCCGTCTATTTTGAGGGAGAAAAAGGATGGACTATGGTCAAGCGATTTAAGATTGAAACCAATTCATTGAACCAGAAATTCTACTTTATTCCGGAAGGCATTACCTCCAAATTATATTTTGCAACCTTCCACAAAGCATCAATGATTAACATCAGCTACAAGTCTGGTGGCAAAAAAGAGGAATATGAATTTTCACTGGACGAGTTCATCGATGTCAAAGGCTGGAAAGCCCTGGGCAACAAACTCTTTGAAGGCAAGCTCATAAAAGCAGAGGAAACTTCGTATAAAAAAGAGAAAGAGGAGGAAGAAGAAGCACCTGGCGGTAGTCCTGTGCAGGGGGATTTATTTGGCGATAATACTGCGAAAAAAGGCGGTAAAGACAAGTTGAAGAGCGGAGATACTATAGAATGGTAGACAAATATGTCACTTGCATTATATTTTTCTATCCCCTTGCTTGTACCTTCAAATTTTGTTTGGATTTTGAATAAACACAAGGAGTATAATTAATTAACGCCTGTATATTGCTTAGCACAACTATAAACTTAAAAAGCCAGCAGAAAGTAGCTTCGTCTTTTCAAAAAGTGGCTTTTTAGCCTGGAAATATGCAACTCAGAACTTGGTAAGAAAATTGGAAGCATTCCCTTTTTTGATTTATCTAATCGTACTATTTAAAAAATAAGCATTAAAAAATCGCGCTCCCTAAGTGCTGTTAAATGAATTGTAAAATCCAAGCATTGGATGTTTTGTTTTTCTCCTTTGAAAGAACAATTATTAATTAATATTTAACTTTATTTTTTTCCTTTTACGTATCTTTACCTTTTGCATCTTTTATCAAAAAAATTGCAAAAATATTTCAAAAATAATACTTTACTAAGTACGCAATAAATCACTATTAATGAAAGATCGCTTTAGTGTCGATGACTACATAACCATCACGGGTGCCAAAGAAAATAATCTCAAGAATATAAACCTAAGCATACCACGCAACAAGATGGTCGTCATTACAGGACTCAGTGGCAGTGGTAAATCTTCGTTGGCATTTGATACGATCTATGCCGAAGGGCAAAGGAGGTATATGGAGACCTTCTCTGCCTACGCTAGACAATTCCTCGGTACCATGGATCGGCCTGATGTCGAAAAAATAGATGGCCTTAGTCCGGTGATCTCTATAGAACAAAAAACCACTGCATGGAATCCAAGATCCACAGTAGGTACAACTACCGAAGTCTATGACTTCCTTCGATTGCTGTACGCAAGAATTGGTGAAGCCTATTCCTATAAAACGGGCACCAAGATGGTAAAGTTTACTGAAGAGCAAATCATAGACTTTATCTTAAAAAATTATAAAAACAGAAAAGTATCTATCCTCGCTCCGGTAGTAAGAGGTCGTAAGGGTCACTACCGTGAGTTATTCGAACAAACAAGAAAAAAGGGATTTACCAAAGTAAGAGTGGACAATGCCATCATGGATCTTGAAGCCAATATGCAAGTAGATCGGTTTAAAGTACATGACATAGAGGTGGTCATTGATCGACTCAAAGCGGAGGAAGACATAGACTTCGGTAGTTGTGCCTACTGTGGATCTTGGATTCCATGCAGTGGTTTTTTGTTCTATA
>JAYUTD010000353.1:0-3932 GCA_043755305.1 Saprospiraceae bacterium | reverse complement strand
ATACCGTTTTGCCAGTATGGATTTAATTCTAATAAGATCGATTTCTATTTAATTTCTTGTTTATTATGTTGTTAATTTAACTATATTTGGTATATTTTTCTTTTATTTTGATTTTTTTAGAATATAAATTTGTAAGGCATTGGCCTTCTTTTACTATATTAGCTAAAAACACTTTACCCATATTAAGTTGGTTTTCAGATTGACTGCCAGCATTCCTTTTTAAATTTGTTCTACAGAAAAAGGTGCCTCTTTTCTATCTGATTAATTATGCTGTATTGCTATTGATTCAAGCTTTGGCACCTATATTTAATTAGTGTTCACCATACTTTTTTCTATATTTGCATTAACAAAATTACTAACAAATCATATGGCAAATGTAAAATTCAGGAAAGAAAAAGATTCAATGGGTTATATTGACGTTCCTGCCGATAAATACTGGGCTGCACAAACCCAAAGATCTTCTGAAAATTTTAAAATTGGTGGCCACAAAATGCCAATTGAAATTATCAAAGCTTTTGGAATATTAAAAAAAGCTGCTGCTTTGACAAATGCAGAACTAAAAGTTTTGGACAATAAAAAAGCAAAACTCATTGCCAGAGTTTGTGATGAAATAATCAAAGGTGAATTGGACGATCAATTCCCTCTTGTTGTATGGCAAACAGGAAGTGGAACACAAAGTAACATGAATTTAAATGAAGTGATAGCCAATAGAGGTCACGTTATCAATGGTGGTTCCTTATTGGACGAAAAAAAATACCTCCATCCCAATGACGATGTGAATAAAAGCCAATCTTCAAATGATACCTTCCCTACGGCTATGCATATTGCAGCTTATAAAATACTGGTTGAAGTAACCATTCCGGGTATTGAAGTCCTCAAAGATACACTTAAGGAAAAATCAAAAAAATTTAGCAAAATTGTAAAAATTGGCAGGACGCACTTCATGGACGCAACACCACTTACATTAGGACAAGAATTGAGTGGCTATGTTGCTCAGTTGGAATTTAGCATTGCTACAATTAAAAACTCTTTGAAGCATGTTGCAGAGTTGGCTTTGGGTGGAACTGCAGTCGGCACTGGTCTTAATGCTCCAAAAGGCTATGATAAGTTGGTAGCCAAACATATATCTCAATTAACCGGCTTGCCCTTTGTCACTGCCAAAAACAAATATGAATCCCTTGCAACACACGATGCATTGGTTGAGTCTCATGGTGCATTAAAAACTGCTGCTGTAGCTTTGATGAAGATTGGCAATGATATAAGAATGTTGGCCTCCGGTCCAAGAAGTGGCATTGGAGAAATAATCATTCCAGAAAATGAACCAGGATCTTCTATCATGCCGGGTAAAGTAAATCCTACTCAATCCGAAGCATTGACAATGGCTATGGCCCAGGTTATGGGTAATGATGTGGCCATTAATATAGGAGGCATGAGCGGTCATTTTGAATTGAACGTATTCAAGCCAATGATCATATACAATTTTCTTATTTCCGCGAGATTAATTGGTGATGCCTGTGCCAATTTCAATGAGCATTGTGCCTTTGGCATTGAACCAAATCTCTCCAGAATCAAGTTCAATCTTGACAACTCACTAATGCTTGTCACTGCTCTAAATACCAAAATTGGCTATGACAAAGCTGCAGAAATTGCCAAAAAGGCGCATAAAGAAGGCACTACTTTAAAACAAGCTGCTGTGGCATTGGGCTATGTTTCAGATAAAGACTTTGACAAATGGGTAAAGCCGGAAGATATGGTGTAATACTATCCGTTTTCACAGACTAAAAATCACTAAACAGGCTGCTTATTGCAATACCTTTGTCCTTGGTGCGTTAATATCTTCAAGAATTAAATTATAATAAAACTATGAGACAAATAGGTGTCTTTTTTATTTTTGGAATCTTTTTATCTTCTTTAACCGCTCAAAGTTACAATACTTCTATTGGCTTAAGATTTGGAGATGACTTAAAATTTGCCATTTCTCAAAGGATTTTAAACCATACAACTGTTGAAGTAAATCTTAGCGATGGGCTTTTTTCAGAACACAAATACGCTTCTATTGCCGTAAAAAAACATCGTCCACTAATAACCAGAAGGTTAAATTTTTTTATGGGTGGTGGATACTATGGACAGGCACTGATTAAGGAAAATGAAGAAGTGCCGGATTTTTCATACAACAATCATGGCTTACTGGGAACTTTTGGTTTTGAACTTACCGTTGGCAGAATTAACCTGTCCCTTGACTATAATCCTCAATATGCTCTGGCCAAAGAATATACAGGACGAAAATTAACCGCAGACTCGGCCCTTTCTATTAAATATGTGATTTGGAAGAGAAAAAACCAAACTATTAAAAAATTTTTAAAAAAAATATTTTAACTTAAGTCCCCTCAGATATAAATTGAATATGAACACATTCTGTCTTTAGAACAGTAGCACCATATTCTATTTAGCATCTACGTTACATACTTCCTTCATCTATCTATTGCTAATAAAGATGAAATCAAACATTTCGAACAGCCTATTTAAGTTAAAGTGACTATATTTGCGTACAATAACAATTGCAAATAAATGCCATTAGAATTTTTTAAAAACTGGTTATTCGAAAATGAATTAAAAAAAGAAATAGAAATTACGAAGGACAATGGTTCTTCTATTGGTATTTATATTCCTTATATAGATAATTTAAGTCAAATTGACGCAATTAGAAATTTTATTGTTACACACGGTACAAAGATGGAAGATATCCATTTTCTTTCTTTTGCAAATCAAAATGTTCCTTTACTTTCTCCTTCAATTCCGGTATACACTTTGAAAGATATAAATTGGTACGGCGTGCCAAAAAACAAAATTGCATTAGATTTTATTTCAAGAAAATATAAAAGATTTTACTACTTATTTCCTACATATACTAGCCATCAAAAATTTATTGTCAGTAAAATTAAAGCCGACTTTAAAGCTGGCATTTATAGCAGAGGAATTGAGTCTAAATTAGACCTTACACTTGATAATAAATTCTCTGCCCCATTGGAAAGTTTAAAGGAAATTTATAGTACTATAATGAAACTAAGAAGTAAAAATAATGATTCAATCTAAATTTGTAGGCACTGGTGTGGCCATTGTTACACCATTTTTAAATGGTGCAGTTGATTATTCGGCTATGACCAAAATAATAGACCATATAATAAATGGCGAAGCAGAGTACATTGTGGCTTTGGGTAGTACAGGAGAAACAGCAACACTTGATGAAAAAGAGTCAAGGCTTGTGCTAGATCATGTAATTTCACATGTTAATAAAAGAGTGCCAATTGTCGCTGGCAACTTTGGTAGTAACAATACAAAGGATGTGTGTAGACTGATTAAATCGTTTGATTTTACAGGAATAGATGCCATTTTATCCTCAAGTCCCGCATATGTAAAACCATCTCAAGAGGGCATTTTTCAGCATTATACCTCTATGGCCGAGGTTGCGCCTTTGCCTATTATTTTATACAATGTGCCTGGTAGGACCAGATCAAATATTGAATGGGAGACAACAGTAAGACTTGCTGAAAGCAATTCGAAATTTATCGGTATAAAAGAAGCTTCTGGTGACTTGATCCAAGCGACACGAATTATAAAGAACAGGCCACATAATTTTTTTGTTACAAGTGGTGATGACGAAGTCGCATTGCCTATGATCGCGTGCGGCGGAGAGGGCGTAATTTCAGTAATGGCCAATGCTTTTCCACACTCTTTTTCTTCTATGATAAGAGCTGCCCTTAGTGAAGATTATATGCAGGCAAGAAAGTTAAATTTTCAAACCTACGATTTGCATAAATGGCTTTACATTGAGGGAAACCCGGTTGGCATTAAATCTGCAATGGAAATTTTAGGCTTTTGTTCCAATGAAGTACGGTTGCCGTTAGCAAAAATGTCTGAATCAAATTATGCCA
>JAYUTD010000352.1:0-9862 GCA_043755305.1 Saprospiraceae bacterium | reverse complement strand
AAAAGTAAATTTCAGATTTGTTCTATTCTATTGTCTATCAATAGCATTTTGGTATTTTTCTAAAGCTATTTTTAATTTAGTGCAAATATATTTCGAATGAATGCTTAGAATTAATACAACAATTTAAAACCTTAACGATTATATTTGTAAAAAAAACAATTGGAAACATTTAAAAAGGCTATCACCATTTTTTGCATTTTATTTTTGTGTGCCGGGTTCTTGGGCGTGGGTATGCTAAAAATGGTTAATTATCCATCTATTACGGAGTCATTTATAAAATGGGGCATTCCAGTGTATTTAAAGTATGTACTCGGAGTAATGGAGATCCTACTTGCCGTAGGCATCTTTTACAAACCTACCAGAAAATATGCAGTATTTACAGGACTTGTAGTTATGGCAGGAGCCATTTATGTGCATATTTCCAACAATGAGGCAGGACAACTTTACGGCCCGGGATTTGTTGTTGCTTTATTGATTGCTCTATTAATATCAAATGACTTAGTATGACAAAACACATTGCGAGGTATACCTGCCCTTCTAATATAGCAATTGTCAAGTATTGGGGCAAATATGGCAATCAGCTCCCCAAAAATGCTTCAATAAGTTTTACCCTTACCAATGCAAAAAGTGATACTAAAATAATTGCTAGTCCTAAAGAAGGTAAGGAAACAACAATAAAATTTTTATTTGAAGGCAACGAAATGCCGTCTTTTTTGCCAAAAATTAGTTTTTTTTTTAATAATATTAAAAGTCAACTGAATTTTATTGAGCACTATGACTTTACCATAAGCAGCTCAAATACATTTCCACATTCCTCAGGTATAGCCTCTTCAGCTTCTGGTATGGCAGCTATGGCAATGTGTTTATGTGATATTGAAAGCCAGCAAACCGGCGCAGCTATTGATCTACAAAAAGCTTCTTCAATTGCACGACTTGGAAGTGGCAGTGCCTGCAGATCTGTTTTTAAAGAAATGGCTGTATGGGGCAGTCATCCGGCGTTTAATAGTAGAGATGAATATGCAATTGGTGTTGGACATTTGATACACGAATCATTCAAAACATACCACGATGACATCTTAATAGTAAGTAGCAAAGAGAAAAGTGTATCTTCTTCGGCCGGCCATAGCCTCATGGACAATAATGTTTATGCTGCCACTAGATACCAGCAAGCCCAAGACAATATGTCAAAACTTTCGGCTATTCTTAGAGATGGAGCCATAGACGATTTTGGTGCCTTGGCAGAATCTGAGGCTATGACTTTGCATGCATTGATGATGTGTAGTCATCCTTCCTATTTATTGATAGAGCCAAATACTATTGAGGTCATAAATGCTATAAGAGCATTCAGAAAAGATACTAAGATACCAATATACTTTACACTTGATGCGGGACCCAACGTGCATATTCTCTATCCTGATAATGTAAAAGATGAAGCTAAATCTTTTATTAACTCTTCGTTGTTGAAATTCAGTCCTCAGAAGATGGTAATATATGACAAAGTGGGCGAAGGGCCTATAAAGTTGGAATAGACACCGTCCACCAAATTCTTTACTTTCTGAAATTAATGCCTTACCATCATTCTAAAAAGTATAATTCAATACTTAGGGCATTTTTTAATATCTTTGCGTTTCAATTGTACAAAAAACAAGATGTTTCCTAAATATGATGTAATAGTGGTTGGTGCGGGACATGCAGGCTGTGAAGCCGCAGCAGCCGCAGCAAATATGGGCTCAAAGGTATTGCTTGTCACAATGAATATGCAAACCATTGCCCAAATGTCTTGCAATCCAGCCATGGGTGGAGTAGCTAAAGGTCAGATTGTAAGAGAAATTGACGCTTTGGGTGGATTCAGTGGAATCGTTACTGACCATACTATGGTACAATTTCGTATGCTCAACATGAGCAAAGGCCCGGCTATGTGGAGCCCAAGGGCACAATCAGATAGAATGATGTTTGCAGCCAAATGGAGAAGTATGCTGGAATCCCATCCCAATATTGACTTTTGGCAAGATATGATCAAATCCCTTATAGTTAAGGATGGCAGGATCAAAGGCGTTGTCACAGGTATGGGGCTGGAAATAGAATCAGATGCTGTAGTCCTTACCAATGGTACTTTTTTAAATGGTTTAATACATATTGGTGAAAAAAACTTCGGAGGCGGACGGGCAGGAGAAAAAAATTCAACAGGTATTACCGAGCAGCTTCTAACTTTGGGATTTGAAGCTGGAAGAATGAAGACAGGTACACCTCCAAGAATTGATGGCAGATCTTTGGATTATTCCAAGATGGAAATACAGCCGGGAGATGAAAATCCTTCAAGATTTTCTTTTACAGATACACCAAAATTGACCAACCAGCTGCCATGCCATGTCACTTATACCAATGAAAAAGTGCATGATGTCCTTCGTACTGGCTTTGATAAAAGCCCAATGTTTTCAGGCAGAATCCAAGGGTTAGGGCCCCGATACTGTCCAAGCATTGAAGACAAAATAGAAAGATTTTCAGATAGAGAAAGACACCAACTATTTGTTGAGCCTGAAGGTAGGGATACCATAGAGATTTATGTCAATGGTTTTTCATCTTCACTTTCGGAAGATGTACAATATAAAGCACTTAAATTAATCCCTGGATTTGAGCATATGAAGATGTTTAGACCGGGTTATGCTATAGAATACGATTACTTTCCGCCAACGCAATTGGATTTAACATTGCAAACAAGATTGGTAAAAAATCTTTTTTTTGCAGGACAAATCAACGGCACAACCGGTTACGAAGAAGCAGCGTGTCAAGGATTAATTGCAGGAATGAATGCCCACTTGGCATGTAATGAGAAAGAGCCATTTGTTTTAAAAAGATCTGAAGCTTACATTGGGGTTCTAATTGATGACTTAGTAAATAAGGGCACCAAAGAGCCTTACAGGATGTTTACCTCAAGAGCAGAATACAGGATCCTATTAAGACAAGACAATGCTGACCTTAGACTTACACCATTGGCACAAAAAATAGGTGTGATGGATATGGATACCAGAATGGAAAGGGTAAATGAAAAAATTGAAAAGTCAAAGACCATTGAACAGTTTTTTATAAATACTAGTGTCAGCCCGGATCAAATCAATGGGTATTTAGAGTCCATAGCATCGGCTCCATTAAACCAAAAAGTAAAACTTATCAACGTACTTCTAAGGCCAAATGTAAGCATTAAGGACTTAATGGAAGCCATACCATTTGCCAAAGTTTATTTGGAGCAATACGATGATGAAACCATTATTTTAAGTGAAGTGGCATTAAAATACGATGGATATATAAAGAAAGAGCAAGAATTGGTAAATAAAATGGAACGCCTTGAATCAGTGAGACTTAGAGATGGATTTGACTACAAAAGTTTAGGTTCATTAAGTCTGGAGGCACGAGAAAAATTATCTAAAATGCAGCCACGCACGATAGGGCAGGCAAGTAGGATAAGCGGTGTATCTCCTAGTGATATTTCGGTTTTACTTGTTCATGTAGGAAGATAGATTTTAAGAAAAGGCAAACAAAATTATTATTTTGTAATTGCCCAGGAAATTACGTCTCTTGCTTCTAAAAACCTATTGCGGTAATAATCCATTTTCAAATTATCAATGGTAATGCCTTTGCTTGAAGCAGAATGTATAAAGTGCACCGTACCTTCACTGTCTATATGATGCACTATACCGCTGTGACCTGGCCTATGGGCATTTTTATTTGCGCCTTTAAAAATAAGAATATCACCAGGTTTTACAGATTCTATAGGAACTGGAAAACCGTCTTGCACTTGTGAATTAGAACTCCTGGAAATTGAAATATTGTTTTCTCCCATGACATATCTTACGAATCCCGAACAGTCAAACCCATTCTCTTCTGTGCCTCCAGATTTATATGGTGAGCCAAGTAACTTGGCTGCAGTAATAATTACATTTTCTCTAATTTCATCTTCTGAGATATTGATTTTACCACAGAAAAACAGAAATAAAATGCTAGTCAGTATTGCTACTTTTTTCATTTTAAAAGAATGAGGTTGGTTAATAAAAGGTTGTTTCTATCTGCAAAGATAATCATAATGATGATACTTGGTAACATAAATCATTGCAAATATGATGTTAACATAATTAAATTTAGGTAATTGGTGCTTTCTAAGACAATAGTACTGAATTTTAGAATATCTAGAAATAAAATTATTGACATTTAGAACACTATCAGATTTCAAGTGCTGGTTACCCTATGTAAACAACGATAGTATAGGTTAAAACGACTATTTTAGAGAAATTATATAGTATAATGGCTCTAACCTCAAATCGTATATTGTAATATTAATATTTTATTGAATTTATTTCTATTGATTTTCACCATTTGGTAAAAACGGTGAAATTGCTACATATTTTACAAATAGGCACTATTACAGCATTAGCTTTGGATTAATGCAGGGACTCATCTATTTTTGTCTCATACAATTAGTATGTGGCTTTAAAACCAAAAAAGTTTTAAAGCTATAGTATTTTTAATAGTCAAAACTTACACACTTATGAGTCCTTTTACACCGACCAACCGTCGTTCTGTATTAAATTTTTACTTTAATATAGTTCTGTTTACTATTGCTTCGATAGTTCCATTCTCTAGTTTAAATGCACAATGCACTTGTACCAACAGTCTTGTTACCAATGGTAGCTTTGAAAGCGGTGTAACTGACTGGAGTTTTAGCCCTTCCGGCGTCTTTACGTCTGGTTCTGGTTTTCAGCAATGTGGAACTGCAAACAATGCTTTTCTGGATTGTACTGGTGGCAATTCTTCTTTTTGGCAACAAGAAAATGGAATAAATGCTGGTCAAGAGTATAAGCTGACTTTTTATGGTGGTACACATGTGCCTTCCTACAATCATGTAGTGGGTATGAAATTCTATAACTCATCTGGCATTGTGCTACAGACTAATCAACAACAAATAGATTTTGATGTCGATGGTCAAGGCGGGGCGCTTCAACTTTATACTATCATAGCTACAGCACCTGCCAATACCTCTTACCTTAAAATTGAGGGATCAGGTAATGGCGACTATATAAAGTTAGATATGTTTTGCCTACAAAATACATGTAATAATGTCACAAGTGGGGGTACAATTGCTGTTAATCAAACTGGATGTTCAGGATTTGACCCTGCTCCATTGACCAATGTCACATTACCTTCAGGTGGAAGTACTGCTGCCTTAGAATATTTGTGGTTAAAAAACACTACTACTTGTGACCCACCTAATGCTACTGGTACAAATGGATGGGAATCTATCCCAAATTCAAATAGTCCGACATATGATCCGCCAGCTACTACTGTGACTACTTGTTACATTAGATGTTCAAGGAGATCAGGATGTACCAATTATGATGGTGAGTCCAATATTATTTCAATCACAGTCGGTGGCACACCACCAAATGTGCATATAACAGGCAATGCTGCTATTTGTAGTGGCTCTTCTACTACATTGACAGCAGCTGCTTCAGGTGGGACCTCACCTTATACTTATACTTGGTTTAAAACTACCTATCAGCAAACAGTCCAAGGTGAAGCTGGCACAGTTTCAGGCGGTGCAGCAATTGCAAACGTTCAATTAAATTATAATGGAACAGGTTATGTAGAGTTTTATACTACCAATGGCGAAGCTGTATCGATTCCTGTAAGTTTGCCATCAACAGGAACCTATAATGTAATATTAAGGCATGCTTTTGCTTCAACAGGTATGCAACCCATAGGAATACAAATCAATGGAGGAGCTCAAACAAGTAGGTCTGTTCCTGGCACTGGCAATGGGGATAACTGGCAATATACTGATTTAGGTACTTTTTCATTTAATGCAGGAAGCAATACAATAAAATTTATCAATATAAATAGTAATGCTGTTGACATTGACGAAGTTGTATTCACTCAGGTAAGCCAGGTAGGTACCGGGGCTACATTGTCCGTATCCCCGACAACAAATACCGGTTATTTGGTTAAAGTTACAGATAATACAGGCTGTGCCAATTCAGATTTTTTCCAATTGACTGTAAATGCTTGTCAAAATTTCAACTGCCCAAGTAACTTGGTTCAAAATCCTTCTTTTGAAAATGGAACAACAGGATGGGATTGGAGTGGAGGTAATTTTACAACTGACACTTACGCAGCAGTGTTTGGGCTTTATGCCGGACATTTCCAAATAACGAATAATACAAACAATTACGTTTCGCAAACCGTAGCTTCAGGGACAATTTCGCAAGGAAGTCAACTGAATTTAACAGTTTATGCAGGGACGCATACTCCATCATTATATCATCAGGTAGCTATTCAATACTATACAAGCAATTGGACATACATAAGTCAATCTGCGGTTGAAGTTAATAGTCAGCTACCAACGATGACTCAATACACTATTAATGGCACTGTACCAGCAAATACTTATTATATAAAAGTTGCTGCAAGTGGAAATGGCGATTGGATAAAAACGGATGGCTGGTGCCTTACTTTGTTTTGTCCTGCTATTGGGGCTGGCTTTGCAGGTAACACATCTATCTGTAATGGTTCGAGCACAACCATTACTGTAACAGGTAAAAATGGTGCAGGGCCTTACACTTTTGCATGGTCAAATGGCTTAGGTACTGGAGCATCCAAAACTGTTAATCCTACCACTACTACTACCTATACAGTGACAATCACAGATAATAATGGTTGCTCAGGAACCAGTCAGGTTAGTGTAACAGTGACACCAGTACCAGTCCTTTCTGCCGGAGCAGATGTCACTATTTGTGTTGGTCAATCAGTAACATTAACGGTAAGTACAACCAATGGAACATCGCCTTTTACCTACGCATGGCCATATTCTCTTGGTTCAGGATCAAGCAAAACGGTTTCTCCTACCACTACGACAACATATATTGTAACTGTTACAGACTCCAAGGGATGCACAGATACGGATGATGTGATAGTGACTGTTAATCCTGTCCCAGTAGCTGTTATAACAGGAGCAGGATCGACCTGCTCCGGCAACCCTATTACGCTTACAGCTGCCGGAGGTGGAACCTATTTATGGAGTAACGGTGCTACTTCAGCTGCAATTACTGTTTCACCAACAGCTAACACAACGTATTCTGTGACTGTAACAAATAATGGTTGCAGCAGTAATACAAGTAAAGCTGTAACTGTGAATGCATTGCCGATAGCGGTTATATCTGGGCAATCCATCGCATGTGTAGGTATTCCGGCAACTTTAACTGCAACAGGTGCTGGAACCAATGGCACATACTTATGGAGCAATGGAGCAACTACTGCTGCAATTTCTGTTTCGCCATCTGCTAATACAACTTATACTGTTACTGTTACAAATCAACAAGGATGCTCTGCTACAGCAAGTAAATTACTCACTGTTGACGAGTGCGAAGGTAAAATTTGTTTTATTGGAAATCCAAATGATGTTGTATCTGCAAAAACCCAATACTTTATAACATATACTGCAGATCCAGCTACAGATAAATTAAAAATACGCACTACTTTTTCCAAAAATTTTGTGGATAATACATATGGTACTAATGCTATTGGATGGCCTAATGGGCACACATTTGGCAATCTAACGGGTTCCGATCACTTGCAACTTGCACTTTATGATAAGACCAATGTTAAAAAGTTGGAAGTTAAAATGGATTATTTAACAGCAAGCAGTAGCGCTCCTTCAGGGTATAAATGTTTAGGTGTTTCCGGAGGTGAAGGTGCTATGATTTTTGGTAGCGCAACCAATGTACTTAATGTTGTTACTTCACTAGATGATAACTTTAATAAGTTTGGTTATGTTTTACCAACCAATTCTCCGCAAACAAATAATGATTATGCTATCAATCCAGCGTATCCAAATTGGATTTATGACGTTTGGTATGAGGTGGAAGTAAAATTGTCTGCCTTTGGACCTGCAGGATTTGGAACAGTTGATATAACAGGAATTCATGCAAGCCCTAGTAAGACAGGTAACAATACTGAGATTGTTGATCCAGGAGATTGTTGCCTATTATTTAATCCTAAAATTGCTGGCCAAACTTTTATCTGTAACGATGGTATTACTCCAGTTCAACTTACAGTATCTGAAGGTAGTACATTCTTATGGAGCACTGGTGCTACTGCAGCAAGTATTATAGTGTACCCTACGCAAACATCCACTTATTCTGTTACAGTAGTTGATGATGATGGTTGCCAAAAAGTGCTTACGCATACTGTAGAAATTGGTGATTGCGAGGGCAAGATTTGTTTTAAAGGAAACAATGAAGTATCTGCAGATGTGAAATGGGTTATTTCTTATGCAGTAAATCCTCAATTGAACACGGTAAGAATAAAGACCACTTTCTCTAAGAACTTTGTTGACAATACATATGGTACAAATGCTATTGGCTGGCCTAATGGGCACACATTTGGCAATTTAACGGGTTCCGATCATTTAATTCTGGCACTTTTTGATAAAACCAATGTCAAAAAGATGGAAGTTAAATTAGATTATCTTACAGCAAGTAGTAGTGCACCATCAGGCTATGAATGTCTTGGGGTTGCTGGGGGTGAAGGTTCTATGATTTTTGGCAATGGGTCAGATGTCCTCAATGTTGTTACTTCATTGGATAGAAATTTCAATCAGTATGGATATGTTCTCCCTGTGAATTCTCCTGCTACAACTGCGAACTATACACCTAATGCAACTTATCCAAATTGGATATATGAAGTTTGGTATGAAGTTGAAGTTAAACTTTCTGCTTTCGGAGCAGCAGGTTTTGGAACGGTAGATATAACTGGAATTCATGCCAGTCCAAGTAAGACAGGCAATAATACAGAATTGGTTGATCCAGGGCCTTGCTGTGATTTGGAGCCTTTTATCACTGGAGATACTATAATTTGTAAAGGAGAAACAACAGCTTTAACTGCTAATGTAATAGCCAATGGTTCTTCTCAAATTATAGCTACAGAAGATACGTATCTTGATGAGAATAATGCGACAAAAAATTATGGAAATTGCAAAGAATTGTTTTCAGGAACTTCAAGTGGTAAAAAACAAAGGGCTTTAATCAAATTTAATTTATCTGCTATTCCTGCTGGCTCAGTGATTCTTGATGCTGAATTAATGCTCACAAAAACAGGTGGTAGCAATACAAGTTCAGCAATAGGTGCATATGCTATGACATCATCTTGGAGTGAAAACTCTGGTGATTGTGCAGGAAAAAGTTTGGCGCCAAACTGGAATCAAAAAATTCTTTCAAGCAATTGGGGTAGCCCTGGAGGAGATTTTAACGGATCTCCAATATCTTCTACCAATGTGTCATCGAATGGTCTTTATACTTGGAATATTGCAAGCGCAGTACTAAACTGGATTTCAAATCCTTCGAGTAATAATGGTATATTATTAAAACCGCTTAACGAAGCAGTAAATAATGAATACAAATTTGCATCATCAGAAGAATCGAATACAAGCAAAAGACCTTATCTTTCTATAACCTATTTATTGCCAGCAACAGGATTGACTTATACTTGGAGCAATGGCGGAAACACTCAAACAATTAATGTTTCTCCAGCGCAAACAACTTCATATACAGTTAGTATTACTGCACCGAACATTTGTGATGAAGCAGTAGGACAAATTAAAGTAATAGTTAACGATACTCCAACAGTATTAGCTAGTAATAATGGCCCGTTAACTTGCTTAATGCCAAATGTAACTTTAACGGCTACATCTCCCACTGCAATTTCATATTCATGGAGTGGTCCAAACAACTATACTGGTTCAGGCCAGGTGGCAAGCCCAACTGTTACCCAACCTGGGACTTACACTGTTACAGTTACTGATGCCAATGGATGTACT
>JAYUTD010000351.1:0-3953 GCA_043755305.1 Saprospiraceae bacterium | reverse complement strand
AGTAGGTGGATAAAAGCAACCGTCCTTTGGACTTGTCCATTCCGGTTGCCAGATTTGGTTCCCTTCATCTATGCCTTTTTGAACCAGTTCTTCGATGGTTTTTAATTGAATGGGCGAAACTATGGCGCCCATATCAATGCATTTGTCCAGCGCATTGCCTACAATAAATTTATCCATTCGTGCCCTAATCTTTGCATACAATTTTTCTGCGACACTTTCCTGCACCAACAACCTGGAACCAGCGCAGCATACTTGTCCCTGATTAAACCATATAGCGTCCACAATACCTTCTACCGCACTGTCGAGGTCAGCATCTTCAAATACGATAAAAGGAGATTTGCCACCCAACTCGAGCGAGACTTTTTTCCCGGTACCAGCTATAGCCTTTCTTATAATCTTGCCCACTTCGGTAGAACCTGTAAAGGCAATTTTCTTTACATCCTTATGGTTAACCAGCGCAGCACCTGTAGCACCTTGTCCGGTGACTATATTGATGACGCCGGGCGGCAAGTGAATTTCTTTGCAAATCTCGGCAAATAGCAATGCGGTAAGAGAAGTAAACTCTGCTGGCTTTAGCACTACTGTATTGCCCATGGCCAGTGCAGGTGCGATCTTCCAAGACAACATGAGCAGAGGAAAATTCCAGGGTATGATTTGCCCCACTACACCTATTTCTTTGTAGTGTGGCAGTTTTGAATCTTTGAGCTGAGCCCATCCAGCATGATGGTAAAAATGGCGGGCTACGAGCGGTATATCGATGTCTCTGGTTTCTCTTATAGGCTTGCCATTGTCCATAGACTCCAGTACTGCAAATAGCCTGGCATGTTTTTGAATTTGCCGGGCCAATGCGTAAAGATATCGAGCCCTGCCATGTCCGCCGAGGTCGACCCAGGATTTCAATGCCTTTTGAGCAGCTTGTACAGCAGCGTGCACATCGGCTTCGTTGCCGTCAGCAATGGCTGCAAGTTTGGTATTGGTAGATGGGTTTACGCTATCAAACCATGTATTGGATTGAGGCGATGTCCATTGGCCATCGATAAATAAACCAAATTTATTTTCAAATTTTCTTAGAAAATCAATTGCTTCAGCAGCACTCTCCGGTGCGGGACCATAAGTCATATTGTCGTATATTTCTTTTACACTCATCTTGTTAATTGCTAATGGATACTTTTTAAATTTAGGCCATGGGATGTCTGTAAGAAGCGGAATACCGGCCTGTCACAAAGTGTTCCAGTTGTCTTTCAATGTCAGCCAGCAGGCTGCTCGCTCCAAATCGAAACAAATGCGGTTGCAACCATTCATTGCCCAATTCTTCTTTCATCAGGATAAGCCATGCAATAGCATCCTTTGCTTTCTGGATACCACCGGCAGGTTTAAAACCGACTTTATACTCTGTCTTTTCTTGGTAAGTCCTGATCATACGCAACATGACCAAACTCACCGGCAGGGTTGCATTGGTGCTTTCTTTGCCGGTGCTTGTTTTGATAAAATCAGATCCCGCCATCATAGACACCATGCTTGCTTTTGCTACTTTGGTCAAGGTGGGTATTTCTCCAGTGGCTAAAATGGTTTTCATGTGCGCTTCTCCACAGGCGACCCTGCAAGCTTTTACTTCATCGTACAAAGCCTTCCAATTGGATTCCAATACCAAAGCCCGGCTGATGACGATGTCTATCTCCTTTGCACCCGCTGCTACAGATTTTCTGATCTCATTTAGCTTGTCTTCCAACTCTATTTGTCCGGCAGGAAAACCTGTAGAAACTGCTGCTATAGGGATAGCGCTTCCTTTCAATGCTTCCATTGCATAAGGTATCAAATTATGGTAAACACATACTGCCCCTGTAGTAAGTTGATCAAAAGGAAAATGCAATGCATCCAGGATATCCTTTCTCACCGGATTGCGGGCTTTTGCACACAAGCGATACACATTACCTTTAGTATCATCACCGGCTAAGGTAGTGAGGTCAATGCAACTTATTGCTTTGAGCAACCATGCCGCCTGGTATTCTTTTTTGACTGTACGGCGGCCACCAAGTGTTGCAGCCCTTCTTTCTACCGCACTTTTATTGATCTTGATGTCATCAAGCCATGCTGCGTCAAATGGAACACCATCATTTCGCCTGAAATGAGCTGTAGCGACAATAGCGGCATCTGGTTCTTTCTTGTTTGCTGTCATAGGTTTTAATTATAAAACAATATACAAATTCAATTTCATGCCTTATACAAAAGGCCGGATGATAAATACAGTACAAAATTCATACCTTCTTATTGGCTTGAACTGTTTTTCAAGTGCATACTTAAGAATAATTTCTTTTGCTGTCAATATTTACCTTTTCTATGCATGAATTAACATTTTTTATTTCGTTAACAATCAATACTATATATAAAATACTTTGATAGATTAACGGAATTATTTTAAAATGCCTGGCCCCATTATTTTATTATTTTTAATACCATTTTTTCGATTACAGGCACCTCTTCACTTATTGTATAGGCATCATTGAGGTAGGATTCGCTATGTGTAAAAAGCCCGGCGTCATCGGCATAAAGGGTGCAAAGTATACTTCCCACATTGACATAATCGCCCACTTTATGGTGCAGGTAGATGCCTGCTCCATAGTTCAATGTACTCTCTTTGGTTTCTCGTCCTGCGCCTAATTTCATGGAAGCCAATCCCAGTTGCGAAGCTTTGATCTGATGGATATAGCCTTGCGTTTTTGCGGTGTACGTTTCCGTATATTTGCAACTTGGCAAGTTGTACACTTTTTCGACCTGCGAAACATCGCCGCCCTGCCGTCCAATCCATTCTTTAAACTTTGAAAAAGCCTCACCATTGGCGATTTTCGCCATTAGCAGCTCCTTGGCAATATTCTCATCGGTTGCTTTTCCTGCCAATACCATCATCTCTGCGCCAAGGGTCATGCACACCTCAAGCAAATCCTGGGGACCATGTCCTTTAAGTGTATCGATAGCTTCTTTTATTTCAAGTGCATTGCCTATGGCATTGCCCAATGGTTGCTGCATCGAGGTGAGCACTGCAGTAAACTTCTTGCCCATATGAGTGGCAATACTCTTCATAATAAATGCCAGGTCTTCACCGTGCTGAACTGTTTTCATAAAAGCACCATCGCCTATCTTGATATCAATCACAATACCTGCTGCTCCTGAAGCTAGTTTTTTGCTCATTATACTTGAGGCAATCAAAGAAATGTTTTCGACTGTGCCTGTTACATCCCGCAAGGCATAAATCTTTTTATCCGCCGGCACAAGATTGGAAGTTTGCCCGCACATGGCCAGGCCAATGTCTTGAACTTGTCTTATAAAATCAGGTATTTCAAGATTGATATTGAAACCCGAAATAGATTCCAATTTATCCAAAGTACCTCCAGTATGCCCTAGCCCTCTGCCTGACATCTTAGCTACCGGTACACCTGCCGAGGCTACCAATGGAGCCAGGATCAAAGATGTCTTGTCTCCCACTCCGCCAGTGCTGTGCTTATCGATGACTAGACCATTGATGCCGGTTAAGTCCACGACTTCTCCTGACTTCAGCATGGCATCGGTGAGCGCAGCAGTCTCCTGGTCATCCAGTTTTTGAAAATAGATAGCCATCAGTAAAGCCGACATTTGATAGTCCGGAATAGATCCATCGACAAAGCCATTTATAACAAATTGAATCTCTTGTGGGGAGAGGGAATGTCCGTTTCTCTTTTTAAGAATAATATCTACCATCTGTTATTTTTTATACTATTTATATTCCAATTATAAAGAAATTTCTTTATAAAAACTTAATCCTTGCAATTGAATGTTTAAGTCAAGTCCTTCGGCAATAGTTGCGGCAATATCTGCGAAACTTTTTCTGACCCCAATACTGTGTCCTTGTTTTACTTTATGGCCGCAGGCCAAGATAGGAATGTATTCCCGGGTGTGGTCTGTACCTCTGAAGCTTGGGT
>JAYUTD010000350.1:0-3955 GCA_043755305.1 Saprospiraceae bacterium | reverse complement strand
ACGTAGAATGGCTTGCAAAAGAATCGTGTTTGAGTTTGCGCCAGTATGAGAGAAAATTTGTAGAACGTATGGGTGTTTCGCCAAAATATTTTACTAAGGTAGCCCGATTCGAAAAGGCCTTTAGAATGAAAAACAAAGCGCCTCATTTAGATTGGCTTTTCATAGCGATCCAATGTGGCTATTACGACTACCAGCATTTGGCCAAAGATTATAAAGAATTTACAAACCAGACACCTAATGATTTCCACCTATTGGACAACGCAGCTCCGGAGAGAAAATTTGGAGAATCTGACGTTTATTAAAATGTCGTTTTTTTACCACTAAACAACTTTCCATATAATGTAGATTTGTGGCTAATAATTAATAAAAATCACATGGAAAGAAAGAAATTTTTACTTACAGCTGCCGCAGCAATTCCAGCCCTTATCCTGGGGCAAAACCGCTTACCTCAAAAGCCAAAAAGAAACAACAAGCCTTTTGTAGTAAAAGCGACCGAAAGCCGGTTTGGAGAAAAAACGGCTTTAGGCGGTAAAAGTCCAAATGACATTAAAGTGTCGAGAAAAGACACGAATGGAGACCTAACAGTTTTTGAATATACAGGTAATGAAAAAGGCGGCCCACCGTTGCATGTTCACCCCTACCAGGATGAGGTGTTTTTCATTGTTCAAGGCGAGTATCTTTTTCAGGTTGGTGAAGAAAAATATACACTAAAGGCAGGGGATACCATTTTTTTACCACGAACTATTCCTCATACTTTCGCACAATTGACTGAATTTGGTAAAATGTTTTTTATTTTTCAACCTTCAGGTAAAATGGAAGATTTCTTTAGAGCAATAGGGGCGTTGACAAGTCCGCCATCGCCCGAACAAGGCGCAAAAATATTTGCTGACCATAATATGAAAGTAGTGGGACCTCCGCTGCAATTTTAGCAGGCTAAACAAGTAAAAAGCAGTTTTAAATAGTACCTTTGCTTTACAATATACTTTATTAAGGTAAGAATAATAAAGGTATAAAACAAAGAAGGCCAAAAATAGGTGAAATTGATGCGCAAATATTTTTCATTTGCGGTATTTAAAACAGCTTTAATGAATTATAAAGAAATTATCGAGGAAGTTTACTACAATGTAGTAAGTATGGAGAACAAGGGCCAGCTTGCTTCATATATACCTGAATTGGCGAATGTCAACCCTGAAAATTTTGGCATTCACCTGTCAAGCATTGACAAACAAAATGCAGGTGTGGGCAATTATCTTGAAAAATTTTCCATTCAAAGCATTGCAAAAGTTCTTTCACTTAGTTTGGCATTTGAATTAGTGGGCGAAAAATTATGGGATAGATTAGGAGTAGAACCATCAGGCACGGCTTTTAATTCGCTAAGCCAATTGGAACTAGACAATGGCATTCCCAGAAATCCATTTGTCAATTCAGGGGCATTGGTCATTTGCGATATTCTCATCAGCCTATTAAAAAACCCAAAAGAAGATTTTCTTTCATTCTGCAGAAACATAAATGGCAATCAACAATTGGATTATTCATCCAAAATTGCCCTTTCTGAAAAATCAGTGGGTTACCGAAATGTAGCATTATGCAATTTCATCAAATCCTATGGTAATATTGCCAATGATGCTGATGTAGTGCTTGATTTTTACTACTCTATTTGCTCATTGGAAATGAGTTGCCAGGAATTGTCCAATACATTTCTCTATTTAGCAGATGATGATTTCAGAACAAGTGACCATACTCAAATTTTAAATATGAGCCAGGCAAAAAGGGTAAATGCAATTATGCTGACATGCGGGTTTTACGATGAATCCGGAGAATTTGCCTTTAAAGTAGGTCTTCCTGGTAAGAGTGGAGTCGGAGGTGGCATAGTAGCCATACATCCGAACAAATATTGTATTGCGGTATGGAGTCCAAAATTAAACGAAAAAGGCAACTCCTACAGGGGTATGCAATTCCTTGAGTGGTTTACTACCAAAACGGAATCTTCTATTTTTTAAAATAAGCATATATCTCTGGCGAAAAAACTGAGCCAAATTCTTGGTCATATTCAAGAAATGATAAAATACAACGGTTCACAAGAGTTACTTTTTATGGTATTTTTTCCATTCTACTATTTGTAATGGCTAAAATTTGAGTGAAAAATCATGTTTTTGCTTTACAAAATCCATCTTGTTCACTATATTCTCAATTTTGTTGTTTGTTGCATTTTAAATTGGTAAGAATATTAATAGCCCGGGCAAAATAACCGCACGGCAGTTTAAATAAATGAACTGTTTCCATTTACGCTTTCATTTTCTTTTCTTCCAATAAAAAATGGGGTGTGATTTTTCGAATTACCATAAATATATTTTATGCTTATCATCAAATATATAAATTAATATTTATGGGATAAATTTTTGAACTTTGCGCTGTTAAAATAAAATCAATCTAGATGACAACGATAACAGTAGCAAAAGGGGATGGCATAGGACCTGAAATAATGGATGCCACTTTAGAAATAATTCTAGCAGCTGGCGCAAAGATTGAAATTGAAGAAATTGAGGTAGGCGAAAAGGTTTATCTTGCCGGAAATACAGCTGGAATTGCTTCTGAATCATGGGAAACCATAAGGCGCAATAAAATATTCCTCAAGGCTCCAATTACGACTCCTCAGGGAGGTGGCTACAAGAGTTTAAATGTTACTACCCGTAAGTTTCTTGGCTTGTATTCCAATGTAAGGCCATGTATGAGTTTACACCCATTTGTAAGCACAAAGCATCCGGTAATGGACATAGTCATTGTAAGAGAAAATGAAGAAGACCTATATGCAGGTATAGAGCACCAACAAACAGATGAAGTAGTGCAATGCTTAAAACTTATAAGTCGACCGGGATGTGAAAAAATAGTTAGATACGCTTTTGAATATGCCAAACAACAAAACCGTAAAAAAGTAACTTGTTTTACCAAAGACAATATCATGAAACAAACAGATGGCTTGTTTCACCAGGTTTTTGATGAGATTGCCAAGGACTATCCTGAAATCGAAAATGAGCATTGGATCATAGACATAGGAGCTGCTAAAATGGCAGATACCCCTGAAGCATTTGATGTAATTGTAATGCCCAATTTGTATGGAGATGTGTTAAGTGACGTAGCTGCGCAGATAACAGGATCGGTTGGTTTGGCCGGCTCTGCAAATATTGGAGAAGAGTGCTCAATGTTTGAAGCGATCCATGGTTCTGCTCCTAGAAGAGCGGGTCAAAATGTAGCTAACCCTTCAGGGCTATTGCAAGGTGCCATAATGATGCTGAATCATATCGGCCAAACAGAGGTGGCTGAAAAAGTGCAAAATGCCTGGCTAAAAACGCTGGAAGACGGCATTCACACTTACGATATTTTTAAAGAAGGAACAAGCAAGCAAAAGGTAGGAACCAAAGAATTTGCAAGTGCGGTAATTGCCAATATCGGCCATAAGCCTTCCATTCTCAAACCTGTATTGTATTCCAATAATGCCGCCCTGGTGCTTCCTAAATACAAACGCAGACCTGCTGGCAAAAAAGAGTTGGCCGGAGTTGATGTATTTGTTCATTGGAATGGCAGCAATCCAAATGATTTGGCAGAACTGATCAAGAAAATAGAATCGAAGGGAATAAAGTTAACCATGATAACCAACAGAGGCATTAAAGTATGGCCTGATGGGTTTAAAGAAACATTCTGCACTGACCACTGGAGGTGTCGATTTAAACCTGAGGAAGGCATGGTAATAAACAAATCAAGCATCATTGAACTTTTGAATAATGCCATCAATGAAAATATTGATACCATAAAAACTGAAAATCTCTATACTTTTGATGGAAAAGCAGCATACTCATTGGGGCAAGGGCAATAGATTTACATTTGGACGTGGAGCTTAATTGATCTTGTCGATGATAAATGGTTAATTTATCGCTTCACCTATAAAAATTTAGTTTTA
>JAYUTD010000349.1:0-3972 GCA_043755305.1 Saprospiraceae bacterium | reverse complement strand
AAAGGAAACAATATTTTTCTTAATGAAAACAGCATTAGTAACCGGGGCAAATAAGGGAATTGGCTTTGAGATTGCGAAGCTACTTGGCCAAAAAGGGTTCCATATTTTTGTCACAGGAAGAAATGAAGAAAAGCTTATGAAAGCGATACAGCTGTTGAATACATTCGGTGTATCGGTAAGATATGTAACTATGGATGTCACTTCAAAGACGAGTATTGCTTTTGCATTTGAAAAAATTGTAAAAGAGTGTGACGCAATAGATGTATTGATTAATAATGCGGGCATAATGGAAGATCATGGCATTGAATTGTTTGACATAGATTCAAATACAATGGATGACACATTAGATACCAATGCTCTGGGGCCTTTTTATGTAACAAAGTACTTTCTGCCATTGTTAAAACCCGGCTCAAGGGTCATCAATATTTCTAGTGAAGGAGGAAGAATAACAGGCGGAATTAACACTTGGGCACATGCCTACTGCATAAGCAAAACAATTTTAAATATATTCACTATGCATATGGCCTATGCATTAAAAGCGAAGGGAGTATCTGTCAATGCAATGTGCCCGGGATGGACAAAGACAGATATGGGTGGGGAAGAAGCCACAAGGACAATAGAAAAGGGAGCTGAAACTGCCTTGTGGCTCGCCACTGAAAAAATTAACCAAACAGGCATGTTTTTTAAAGACAAGAAGATTATACCCTGGTGAATTTAGTTTTAGAAATAAAGCCTATAAGGTTTGCGCAAAAAGGACTTAGGGAGCAATAAAAAAGTATTTACGGCAAAATAAAAAAACTAAGGTAACAAATAATGATTTGATCCATGATCGCCTAATTTGATTACTATTTAATATTTTTGCACTACAGATTTATATAGTTTTATCGCATTTCATCGTTATATATAAAGACTTAAAATAAAGAAAATTATGCAAATTAAAACCGTATTATTTTTCGCCATTATTGCATTGATGTTGCCATCATGCGTTAGTAAGAAGAAAATGACCGCTTTAAAAGAGCAGCACAAAAAAGAAATGGATTTGGCCAACGAACAATTGGGCAAATGCGGTAAAGATCTAAATAAATACATAGGTTTTTTAGCAGAATGCGAGCAAGAAAAGAAGATGGCGCAGAGCAGGACTTCACTAAAGGAAGAACAAATAACCGACCTTAAAGCGCAACTAGAGGATGCCAAAAATTTTAGAGATAAGCAGTTTGAGCAAGTCGGAAGTCTTACGGTAATGAGCCAATCAGCCAATGAAAACATGAAACAGACCTTGTCTCAATTAGAGAAAAAAGACAAGTACATCACACTTTTACAACAGGCAAAGACCAAAGCGGATTCCATAAATCTGGCTTTGGCGGTCAATCTCAAAGGAGTACTTAAAGAGGGATTGGACGATAGAGATATTGAAATAAAAGTAGACAAAACTGTTGTTTTTGTCAACCTTTCTGATAAGATGCTATACCAGACGGGCAGCGCAAATCTTACTGTCAAAGCCAATGAGGTATTGGGCAAGATAGCCAAGATTATTGAATCCAGACCTGATCTGGAGGTAATGGTAGAAGGGTATACAGACAATGTGCCGATTAGCAATGATTGTATAAAAGACAACTGGGATCTAAGTGTAAAAAGAGCTACATCTGTTATACGGGTGTTACAAAACACATACAATATTGACCCAAATAAATTAATAGCAGCTGGTCGTGGCCAATACAATACACTTGCATCTAACGACACTGCAGAAGGCAAGACAATCAACAGAAGAACAAGAATCATCATATTGCCAAAATTGGATCAATTCTATGATTTGCTTAATCCTAATAATGTACCAAAGTAAGTCAATAAGTTCAATTAGTTCAATTAGTTCAATATAGTTCAATTAGTCCAATATAGTTCAATAGGCAATTAGTTCAATGGAGTTCAATGAGTTTACCCCGTTGGATTTTCAATCCTACGGGGTTCAATGGAGGCAATAAAAAAAAGTTAATGACAGGGGCAAAAACGATTCTTGAATATTTTGACAATGTGAAAACATGGAAAGAAGAGCTGCTTTATCTTAGGGATCTTGTTTTGTCAATGGGCCTGGAAGAGACCATCAAATGGGGTGGGCCATGCTATATGTACAATGGCAAAAATGTCATAGGACTAGCGGACTTTAAAGACTATACTGGCTTGTGGTTTTTTCAGGGAGCACTAATGAAGGACGAAAAACACTATCTGGTAAGTGGCAATAAAACTACGCAAGCGCAGCGACAATGGCGATTTTATAGCATTGCAGAGATTAAGAAAGCTCCAATAAAGGCCTATATAAAAGAGACATTAACTCATTTCGAAACTGGCGTAAAAGTCAAAATTGAAAAAAAACCATTGGTAATGCCAGAAATACTTGAAGCGACACTGAAGAAAGATAAAGTGCTCAATGCACAATGGTCTAAACTTTCCTTATCATGCAAGAGAGAGTATACAGACTATATAAATGAAGCCAAAAAGGAAGAAACAAAACTGTCCCGTCTGAAGAAAATAAAACCTATGATCCTTGAGGCCAAATCAATGAATGATAAGTATCGCTTGAAATAAACATTACAATTCTGCTTTGAGGTACTTGCCGGTATGACTGTCTTTTATTTTGATCAAATTTTCCGGAGTACCTGTAAACAATATATTTCCACCACCTCTACCGCCTTCCGGACCTATATCTATGATGAAATCCGCCATCTTTATCACATCAAGATTGTGCTCAATTATCATTACGGTATTGCCTTTGTCCACCAATTTATTGATCACATCAAGTAAGTGCTGAATGTCCTGAAAGTGTAAACCGGTAGTAGGTTCATCCAGAATATACATGGTATTACCGGTATCTTTTTTTGACAACTCTTCTGATAGTTTTACCCGCTGGGCTTCCCCACCGGATAATGTAGTAGCCTGTTGGCCAAGGGTAATATAACCAAGACCAACACTGTCTAAAGTGGACATTTTTCTAAAGATATTGGGTATGTTTTTAAAAAATTCTACAGCGTCTTCTACATTCATGTCAAGTACATCAGCGATAGATTTGCCTTTGTACAATATCTCAAGCGTTTCGCGATTGTAACGCTTACCATTGCATGTCTCACAGTCGACCATAACATCTGGAAGGAAATTCATTTCAATTACCTTTTTACCAGCACCTTCGCAAGTTTCACATCGGCCTCCCTTTACATTGAAAGAAAATCTTCCAGGTTTGTAACCTCTTATTTTTGATTCCGGATGGTCGGCATATATTTTTCTTATGTCGTCAAATACACCAATGTAGGTGACAGGATTGGACCTGGGTGTCCTGCCAATGGGAGACTGGTCTATTTCTATGACTTTATCTACATTGTCGATACCTTCAATCGACTTGTAAGGAAGTGGCCTTTTGGTGCTATTGTAAAAATATTGTTGTAAGATAGGATAGAGCGTTTCGTTGATCAAAGATGATTTTCCACTGCCACTTACACCAGTGACACAAATGAGTGTGCCTAGGGGAATTTTGACAGAAACATTTTGTAAATTGTGGCCTGTTGCACCTTTGAGGTCTAAGAAATTACCATTGCCTTTTCTTCTTTTCTTTGGCACTTCTATTCTGATACGATTGGATAAATAATCGGCCGTAATGCCACCTTTTTTGATAAAGTCCTTGGGTTTGCCTTCATTGATGATTTCTCCACCATGTCCACCAGCACCAGGTCCAAGATCTATAAGATAATCTGAAGCTAGCATGATGTCTTTGTCATGCTCAACTACGAGTACTGTATTGCCAATAATGGTGAGATCTTTTAGCGCATCTATCAATCGTTGATTGTCCCGCTGATGCAAGCCAATACTGGGTTCGTCGAGAATGTAAGTGATACCGGTAAGCTGTGATCCAATCTGTGTGGCCAATCTTGACCGTTGCGACTCTCCCCCGGAAAGTGTTCTGGTAGGTCGATTGATAGAGAGGTAATC
>JAYUTD010000348.1:0-9984 GCA_043755305.1 Saprospiraceae bacterium | reverse complement strand
TCGCTAGGGCTGGTCTTTCATTTTTGAATTTTTCAGTTTGAGCAATAATCTCTTCAGCTTTTATGTTTGATAGTATAACTTTTCTGTCGAGTTCTGCTTTTTTGTGTTCAACTATATCAACATCATAAGCCCCTGTCGATTTTTTGTTTTTAATGATTGCAAGCAAATCCGAGTATTGCACCTGTAATAACTTTTCATTGTTGTCTTTTAATTTATTGACAGCAATGATAGCTTTCTGAATACTATCCATTTTCTGATTGTGGATTATTTGGGTAACGAGTAACGTGTCAGAAATGCGGTCTTCATATTTGCGTTTTTCTTCCTGCAATAGCCGAGTATTTGCTTCAACTAGATCATTATTATCGATCAACTTTTGATTTTTTTTAATAGCAAAAAAAGCTATTGCTACACTCATAAAAAGAAAAGCACTTATTAAATATATTGTCTTGACATCTGTCTTTTTGTGTCTATTTACATAGTTCTCAAATTCATTTATGTTTTCTATTTTGTTCATTTTATTAATTTAATATTAAGTAATTTGTACCTATGATAACAAACAGAAGCAATTGACATAAAAAGTCCTAGTATGAGAACCATTAGAACAATTTGCATTGTCTCTATAAAGGCATAAGTTGCAAAGCCAATACCTAGGATAAAACTCAATATCCCAAGGACAATAAATGGCTTGCCAGAGTCAAGTGTGAGTTCCGTAAATTTTCCTAATACAAAATCTTGAATCTTTTCAGCAATTGATTTAAATATCTTACTTCGGTCATTGTTATTGTCATAAAGACCAAGCAATGAATTATTTTCAGGTATCAAATGACTTATATAAGGAGACAGTTCTTCAACATTATCATACATACAATCTCTGACAAGGATGGGTAAAACCCTTTTATTAGTTGACCTGCTCTCTGCAAGTATGTCCATGGATCTCTGTTCATTCAAGAAGTCGATGCTAAGTAAAGGAATAATTACATCATGACTCGCAATTAATTTTTTAATATCATTTAAGTCAATTTTTTGCGCTAGAGCTGTGTCTTTATCAGTGATACTTCCAAGTGCTTTAAAACCTGGCAAATTTAAATGTTTATTCAATTCTTTATAAAGTTCAACATCAGTAGCAAAATCCGAATATGCTAAAAATATTTTCATGTGTAAATTTTACTTGGTTTACTAAATATTTTACCTAATTTTTCCTTTTCAATGTCAATTGAAACTACAGCTAAATATACAAAAATATTTAAAGTAATTAAAATAAAATCGAACTATATAAATCAGCCATTATCTATTTTTGCTTCGCAATTACAAAATTAATAATTTCGACAATCCAAAAGTGCCTGTATACTCTCCACAAAAAGATTAGTAGTCAAACATAGAATTAATTTTGATAATACATATTAGCCTTATAATCCCTACTCCTCATAATCCAATTCTCCCTTTATCTCCTGAATGATATTGCCCATCACTGTTTCTTTTGCATCATTTTGCACAATATCTTTCAGGAATTCCAGGTGTTCGATTTCACCCTGAATTTGCTTCATGTTGGCGTAGTTTCTTATGGATTCTGTAAGGCTTATGAGGATATCCTTTTCCAATAATTTTAAGTCTTTACCAAAATTTTTATTGCCTGAATCCAAATAGAGCATTTTTACCAATTGCAGTTTTGCATTTGCATTTTTTGTATAGTAATCTTTAAAGTTAGCTATGTCTTTGTCAATCAATTTTTGCAGGTACCCAAAGTAATCTTTACTATCCTTATGGACAATATTTAATTCTGATTTTATTTCTTTAAAATCTTTTTTAAGACAGTACGCTGCAATAAGGTAATTGCTCAATGGGTAAAAGTATTTTACAACAGACTCATTTTTGAGCATAGTATAGGACTTAAAGAAATTGTCTTTAATGCCTGTGAGATGCCCTGTTCCATTGGTCCTATCAATAAGGTATCCGCATTTATTTGCAGAGCCTATCAGTGCAAACCTTTCAGCAGTTGGTCCAATTTTAATTATAAATGCAAGGTCTTCATAAATTTTTGCTAACCTGGTTTTTAAGTTTTTCATCGTTTTATCCACTCTGCTTTTCTCTTTTTCTGTAACATCATCAGGAGCAGGTAATTTTCGATACTGTTGTACCAGTTGTTTGCCACGCAAGCTACAATACTGTTCTAAAGAAGATACATTGAAATCCGCTTTTTCTTCAAAAAGTAAGTCATAAAGAATTTCGATGGATTTATCATACTGGCCTAATTCTGCATAAGCTTTGGAAGTGAGTTCTTTTACCACAGGTCCATTGACATTGGATCGAATGATCTTTTCTATGAGCCATTCAAGGTTTTTAACTTTTTTAGAAATGTTGACTTTTTGTCCTTTGAGAACAGATAATAAATTTTCCAATTCGACTTGTGCTTCTATTTCCTGGTAAAAATTTTCATTGCTATCCCATAGTGGATTTTTGTTTACCATGCGGTAGTAATGGTCACCGTAACATTGGTAAGCTCCCCAGGTATTGGAATTTTTATTGAGGTCATAACATTTTCTTCTTGCTTTTTGTACAGCCGACCCAAATTCATATCCTTCAAGCATTCGTGCATAAAATTCCTGGGCAAATACCTTAGCTGCAGCATCGTTGACCGCCCAGCCACAAACAATAGCCGCTTTTACACCCATTTTTATCAATTGGGTACCAATGTTGGAAGCAAGTTTATTTCTTTCTTTGAAAAATTGGTCACCATACTGAGTCATATCTCCGGAAAAACAGCAATTGATAAAAATAAATTCAGGAATAGACGAAAGCTGATTGATCGTACCCGGAGTAAGAAAGATGTCCGGCCCAATGACAATACCAGAATTATTTTCATCATGCACACCGTGTGCTGCAAAGTGCAATATTTTATAATCCAAAGAATACATTTCTTTTACGATATCTGATGCAGTGGAATTGATACAAATTTTTATATTGTATTCGGCCTTTGTCAATTCTTCAATCACAGCATTTGCTTCTGCCACTGCTCCTGGCAATTGTGGATACTTACCATTGTATTGCGGATCACCTACTACAAGAGCAGTCATGTCATCCACAATAGTAGGGTTTACGCGATAATCCGTGGCATACAATTGGCGTATGAGTCCTGTATTGATAAAGGTAGGTTCGTCCCCATAGTTATAATCATGAAACATCTCCCATGGAAACTGTGCAGCATATTCATCCATCTTCCACAGTATATTTGATTGATTTCTGATAATGCTTTTGAAATCATTGGGTACCAAAAGCTCAAACATAGTTTTTGCAAGTTTTGGATCCCATTTTTCTAAATGAGAAAACTCTTTAGATAAAAATTCTACCATTCTCAGATCAGAACCTACATTGTCTTGCTCGACCCTTGCTTTATTGCCCGATGAACTAAAAGTCAGACCCGTGGGTACCCTTTTATCCTTAGGTTCATAGCTTTCATTGTACTTACCTATTGTCGTAAACGAATGCCACCAGGAAGCGTTATCATTGTATTGGATTCTTCGCTTGTTTCCGGTGTAAGTGGTCAACTCACCTACTATGATATTGAAGTTGGTTTGATTGTCATTGATTTGACGCAATGCCTTGTAGGCGTATTGGGCTAAGTCTTCGTAATAATCTATAAATTGTATCTCCTTAATTGGCATCAAGCCATTGTCTAACTGAACAATTTTGAGGTTGGCTCTATGCACTCCAAGTAATATTGACTTAATACAATCTTCAATAGGAATGCCTGCATATGAGCTACCTATGAGCAATGAACTAATGCCACATCCTTTCCTTTTAATCTCTACATCTTCATAATTGTCCCTGAAGAAAAAGGCATATTTTATCACTGCTTTTTCAATCGTAACAGATAACCTGTGAGGTGTGATTTCATCGGGCTTGCCCATACCAACGACTAAGGCACCATTTGGTTGAGATTTTTTGTTGTATGTAATTTCACTCTCTCCAATCTGACCCGGATAAAATCCTAGTCTATGCCTTTCACCAAGTTTGTTGTTGAGGTATCTGTTCAATGCTTTTTCGCCACTATACATGCCGTCATTTTCAAAGTGACCTACCATTACGGCAAAATTAGCATACTTGAGATCTGCATTTAATACAGATACTTTTATTGGGTTACTCTGGATTGAATCCACTTCATTGATGGATGGAACATCAAAGATTGTGTTGATTGCATCCTCTTCTTCACTGCTAAAAGCGGTTGAGACAGATCTGAATTCTATTATTTCACCACTTCTGCTCACTGGGGCTTCTTGGTCAAATCTAAATGTTTTTCCATTCATCAAAAGATCACGCAATCCTTCGAAATTCTTTTCTTCACCTGCCAGATTGGTGTGATTGACCGGACAATAGTAAAGGTTTTCAGGTTTTACTTCTTTTGGTATTCCCAGATCATAGGTTACGCTACCATCCCCTAGATTAGTGGTTTGGTACTTTATTGCATCACCAAAGAAAGATTTTTTCTTTTCATAAAAACACACTGTCTTATCATGACCGGCAAGGTAGTAAACATTATTAAACTTAATATTTTCAAATGACGCAGCAATTTGGTCTTTTTTGTATTTGTCAAATATCCTAAGCATGGTTTCATCAATCGGAGCCATGCCTTCCTCATAGGCATGTATATCATCCCAGAATGCCTTTGTTTCAAATGGCGTATTGTCTATTGGTAGCAATTCCCATAGTCCTTGAAATTTACCAACAGTGTTAAGGATTTCTTTTTTAGAATGTGAAAAATCAAGAAATGAAAGCTGTCCTATTCTGGAAGAATGCCCTGTCAATACTTCCATAATCAGGTATGATCCAAGCCATGGAGTGCCTAGCATAATGAGTTTTGATGTCTCTTTTCTTATAAAATTGTTCCAAAACAACTCCTCAGACAACATTAAATTTTTTACAACTAACCCGCCCATTGAATGAGCCACAATTTTCACCGGTTGATTGTGCGATTGAAGTTTTTCGAGTAGTGATTTCAATGCTTGGGCTGAATCAGATAATGATATTCTCCAATCGTAAGCAAACGTATATACATCAAAATCTTTCTTTAAAAACTCAGCAAAATCTTTATAGTACCGATCAATGATGCCGGATGGTGTAACTGCATTGTTTTTATCTATTTTCAATTTATTCACTAAGTTGCCTTTTGCGATTTCACCTATGTCAAACCAGATGTCCTCTCCATTTTTAAGCGTAGAACCCATGATGCCAGGAATCAAAACAACGATAGGTTTATTACCAGATATTTGATTGCTATTATATGGTTTAAACCCGGCAGCTTTCAGTGCGATCCCTCTATCAGTACTAAATTTAGAAACCAGTTCAAATTCTATTGTTTTACCATCAAATTCAAAGGATGTCTTCAAATTAATCGCTGCAAGAATAGCGGCACTGGTGTTGGTATTTTTAAAATAATTGAAGTGTGATGTCTTATTGTCCTGAGAAAGGTATTTGTAGATCCCATCAGCTCTTTTTATACCAAGTGACATGGATTTGGTATTTACCACAAAGTCATTGGCTACTCTATAAAATAGGTTGGAGAAAATCACTTTCAATGAATTTAGAAAACCGCCACCAATTTCACTGTCACCTGCAATCACATATGTTTTGCATTTGACTTCAGTGAGTCTATTGTTGTTTACTTTTTGGTAATCAGAGCCCGGCACCATAGCCCAAAGGCCAGGAATACCATCGGCTTTTTCTTTTTGGGCAATCACTGCCATAAGGAACTCTTGCACACATTGATAATAAATATTGGCTTTGCTTCCAAAAGCAGCACCTATTAAATTTAAAATACCATTGAGAAAATGATCAATCCTATCGCTCAATAAAATTGTGCCACTTGCAGGACAGGCAACACGGATTACATTAGCTACCTCAATGCCTTTCACCTGAGCAATTTCATTGATTTCGTTGCATAACGCTTCGTAACCTTAATTGTCTCCTTTCTTAAAAATATCAATTTCCATTTGACTATATGCAGGCAAACCATTTCTTCGATCACATCTTGTAAGTGCATCGGCAATCAAGCCACCTCTTGAGTGACTTATGATATCTATCTTAACACCATTGGGCAAAAAAGTCAAAACATCCAATGCATTAACCATTGGCGATTGAGAAAGTGTATGGTGCTCAAGGGCAAGAACACCGTCATATTTTCCATAAATGCCTGCCCAAACATTGTTTTTTAAGCCCTCAAAGGAACCATTGGTATCTGATATCGTGCCATGCAGGAGCAATAAATATTTTCCGGTTGATTTTAAAGGAGAGGTAATTTCTTTGATTTCAAAAGCCTCATTTACTGAATACATACCTGGTTTAGGCATGAGTTTGTTATCAATGTATTCTGCTAGAAAATCTGCTGCTGCCTTTGGGATATCGGCTTTATACCTGCTGAAAACTTTAAGTGCAATGGCACCAATACCTGCCCTTTTGCCGGAGGATGAAGTGAGCATGGATGGAAATAATTCATTGTCAGATGCTGTGGATCTTTGCCCTTGAGCAACTGGAAATATTTCTTTAACATCTTCAATATTACCAATCCACTCCACACCGTCATCAAATATCAGATGGGCAATTTCATCTTTATCGTAGTCAACATCAATCTCCGAACCCGTAGCTCTGTTGTTTGATACAAGATACGATGCCTCCACTTTGAAAAGTGCATTGTTAGTAGTGATATTCGAGCTGTTTTCTGTTCCATTTATTTTAAAAGTAGGCATATTTGTTTTTTTTAAAGATGGTTATTAAATGTATGGGTTGGAATCTAATTTGTAGAATGCTAATGTTCAGTGGATATATAATCGTTGGGCCATTTTTTCTTCTGTGTACCTATGCTGCCATCTCTCTTTCTGGAAAAAGCATTTTCGGGAAACACCTCTTCCTCATCAAACAAAGTGTATGAAAATCCGTTTCCGTAATTTACTATTGCTTTATCCACCAATTTCATAACAGCTTTGTGTTCTTCATTTTTTTGCCGGACCTGACAAGCCGCAGAAAATCGGCCAACCAACTGGGCAAAAGTTTCTGAAGATCGGTGCATGTTTAAGCCACTTGCATCGGTAAAAAACGAGCCATCCTCCTTCAATCTTCTGTCCAATACTCCGTTGAGTAAATTGTCACGCCAGCCTTTGAATTTTCTAAAGTCTTCTTTCTGGCAAAGAGCAAGGTATTTACCATTGTGTTTTCTTTTCTCCCAGCAGGAGCGGTATTGCCCGGGAGCAAGGATGAATGTGCCATCCGGATTACCCAGTTTTGTAAGCAAATAATATTTGCCTGGGTCAACAGTGGCTTTGTGCACCAGCATTCGTTCATTGCCATCGGCATCTACATAGGATACACCAATTAAATCATCAAACAAATCAATTTCTCCAAATTGTTTTCTGATGCCCCAGATATTAAGATCATAGGGCTTTGAACCTTTAAAATAGGTATAGCCCATTCTTGAATAGGCTTCTTTGATTTGTGGTAAGCTTGGTGTATTCATGTGTTTTTATTTATTAAACGTAAGTCATTCATCTTATTCCTTCTTTTATTAAAATTTCTATTTCAATAGATTGCTTGTTTTTTAAAATTTTAGTTTTATACCATCTTATAATTTGCAGTATGCATTGTGCTCATTCTCAAAGAACTTCGCCCACTGCCATCACTTCACTTCTACTCCCACTACATTATCTTCAAAGTCCCCTAGGACTGGCAACACTTTCACTATGCCACTTTCACCCTGAAACGTCAATGCAGTGTCATCGTCCGTTGTCAGAATTAAGGCCGTACCGCTTGGCAGAAGAAATGCTGCAGAACTGATCTGGTCTGTAAAATCCAAACCTTGGGCACTTGTATTGCTGATGTCGTCAAATTTTATTTTACCATAAGTTCTCAGGCAGCGGCCTTTAAGGTTTTTGTCTTCGTACAACTCTACAGTGGATTCTGAATATGAGGCAGTATTGCTGGAATGCATGAATTGACAAAACTCCGCAAACTTCAATTCATGGCTATCAGCCCAATAGAATGGACTGTACAGGGCCAATCGACCATTGATATTATAAAAGCCGGCGGCGGCTTCAAAGTTGTAGTACATGGAGGCAGGAGCGATCTTAATGGTAGAAAGATGTTGGATGGTGATTTCTTGGAAAGTGGGCATTGCAGACAAGTCTATCGGTTTTAACATTAGCTTGTATACATCAATGCTGTTGTTGCCCCCATTCTTTCGCACTGGGTAATTGTTTTTGCCCATACAGCCAACCAAAAAAATAGTGCCATCGGACTGCAGGATGAACTGGATGGCTTGATACTGCGGCTTGCTGCTGCTTGTATAGCCCAGTTTATCGAAGGTCACTTGTATGACTTCATTTCTCTCCTGATGAAAGCCTTCATTGAGGTCTGTAGTCTTAGAAAAATAAATGTCAAAGAGACCTACCTCGCCTTCATCGCGCCATGCTGCAAGGATGAAATATTGATTGGGCAACCTGCACATGGCAGCACAGCCTATCTTGCCAAAGGCGGCATCCCTTATAACTTCTAAGTGGTTGTAACATACAGGCAGCATTGGATTGCTGATATTGTAAAAGGAGATTCGGGAAACATTGTTTTTACTGTCTTCAATAGGTGCAATCATAAGATCACCAATGGCAGATATGCCACCTACATGCCAGAAGTTGCCTTCTGAAATAGATACTATTTCTACCAGCTGGTCTTCCTGTGGTATGTCCTGCAATCTAAAAGTGGTATTGCTACCAAAATCCAAAGAAGCATCTTCTCTATGATTAAATACTGAATCTATTTTAAAAACAAAAACACAGCCTTGCCTGCCATTTTTATCGCCACCTGAAATGATGAGAAGGTTGCTGTTTCTCGCTCGGATGATGCCTTGAAAATGAGTAGCATGGGTATAATTTGTATCATAGGCCATCTTGAGTTTATGGTCGCTGATATTGGCTTTTAAGCAATTGGGTCGGGAAGAAAAATTCTTAAGTTGGGCGATGGCATCATCCACTACTATCTGATCGAGGTTTATATCGGCAGGTATACTATTTGTTATGGTTGGCGCTAGACCGGGATAGGTAGTGGGCATTTTTTTTGTGATTTTGTGGTGAATATTAATTAAAGCAATTGATTACTCATTGGCCTTTCCTTCTACTTGTTTGATGAGGTTTGGTACTAAAAATTCGCTTGCCCCAGCTATCAAGCAGAAAAAAGCCATTACCATATGAGACTTATCAGACTCATCACTTATAAATCCAAAGATGACGTTACCTTTTATACCAAGTGAAACCATCGTGCCGGCAATAATGCCATAAAAGATGCGCAACGAGCCATCTAAAACGTGAATGGAGGTTTTAATAGAAACATCAGGAGTGTAGTTTTGTGATCTAAAATACGCTGATATAAAAGAGCCTATACCTCCGAAAAAGCTAGCTGTAAGTATAGCATGTGCAGTATCGGTAAGCGACATAACTGACTTACAAATAAAAAGCAAATAAATGACTATTGCAACAATGGTGGAGCAAACTGCGCTTGATAAAATGTAATTTATTCTATGCTTTTGTACACCTTGGTTCACAATCTGCTTGTCCGCTTCATCCAGGATTTCTAAAGCATTTTTACTCTGGCGCTCATCAAGCAATCTCGCTACCCCTTCCGCCACCAAACTGTTGTATTTTTTTAATTTTTCCCCACTAAACAAAGACTCATTGATGGTTTCAAGCCTTCTTACTTTATTTATCACATGGCCATAATCCTTCGAAAATCCATCATATCCATCCTCGGTTAACCATTCTATCGAATGCTTGTCATCAAGAAAAACGATAAAGTCTTTCGTAACCAGGATAATGGTATCTATTTTTTTATTTAATACCGGAATTAAATCTCCGGCGACATACCTATATTTTGTATTAACATTATCCATTTCACTAATTATTAAATGTAGTATAATAAATTAACCAAACTGATGTATCAGCCTGCGAAATCGAA
>JAYUTD010000347.1:0-3987 GCA_043755305.1 Saprospiraceae bacterium | reverse complement strand
TTTTGGCACAGTTTGGATCTGGCAACAACAATATTTACATAGCCATATCTACTACAAGTAATCCAACAGGCTCATACTTTACCTACACATTTACAAACACCTTTTGTGTGGTTTGGTTTGATGTCATGTAGTAGCCATCATGCCAAATACCAAACTTTAAATAGTCTGGAAATTGTGGTGAAGTAAATGTGTAGGTAAAGTATGAGCCTGTTGGATTACTTGTAGTAGATATGGCTATGTAAATATTGTTGTTGCCAGATCCAAACTGTGCCAAAAACCAACGGTCGGCAGTTTTGTCGTACATTACTATTGGGTCGCCTGCATTAGCAGTGGCTGGTGACCATAAGTTGCCAAGAGTGGCAGTTAGCAACACTGTGCCCGATGTTTTGTCATACACCTTAAAAGTAGTGGAATTAATCATTTGAACGTAATGATTAGGACCTACAGCTCCAGATGGGTCATAAGGACGAAATCCACTGGCAGATTGCCCTGCCCAGTTGGCTTTGTTTTGTCCTTTTTCCAATGCACCCATAAAGCTTTGCATGGATTCTCTGGCATTGCCATATGCAGCGCCATCTTTTTCTGCTGTAAACACAAATTTTTGAGCAACGCGCTTTAAGCGATCAGCAGATTCATACTGCTTTTTTTCTTTTACAATCTGCGACTCATCTACCGGATTTTCTTTAAAGATTTCAGAAAGGGGACGAGTGATACCAAATTGAGAAGCGACTATAACTCCGCTTTCTGTGTTTTGGCCCTGTTGTGAAAACATAGCGCTTGACACAATAGCCAGCGCGAAAAACAATAAAATTCTCTTCATGAGGAATGAATTTGTTATAATTAGATTATTTTAAAAAGTTTTGGTTATTGACTATACTTTTCAAAAAAAAAGAGTAGTCATTTTTTTAAAGGCACACGAAGATAGTAATACATTTCTAACCCACCAAAACGAAAAGACGAGTGGTAAAAAAGAAGCCATGAATGGATTGGATTGGACGTTTAGGCGATTGTAAATGAGTGTTTTAATTGCTCGGTTGAAAATTTTGACCAATATTGAATTCCAAACTTATCTCAGAGTTGAGTTTTATATGAACAAATATAAGTTCTATCACGATTGATAGACTATATGGTTAAAGTGAACTGCATTTTTTTCGGAGAGCAAAAAGTCTTTTACCGCCATCAGTATGGCTTTGTTAGAGGTATATAATTCTCTATTAAAATTTATGGCTGTGGTTATATCTAAACTTACCAAGGGTGACTGCTGAGCCTCTACATAAAAATTGTTCAATGTGCTTGTGTAATTGTCCTGTATATCATTAAAAATTTTATGCAGTTCGTCTTCTTCCAAAGAGTTTTTAATGGTCATCAAACTATAGAGCTTTTGGTATATTCCTGCTGTGTTTTCTTTTTGCTTAAGGAACAAATTGTATTTTATGTCCTTTGACGATTTGCTAAGATTGCTAATGTTAGCCGCTACATCGCGCATACTCTTGGCAGAGTGCATAGCACTGCGAGCGGCTGTTATAAGTTGATTTAATTCTGCGCTTTTTTCCTCGTTTAATTTGCTGCGTAGTTGCAAATAGAATGCTTGCATTTCGCCCTGATGGCTTTTTAGAAATGTATATGCTTCATCTGGAGTTAAGTCAAAATATTTTCTTTGCTGATTAAGTGTGTTAAACCGCGGGTGTTCTTTCCACGATTGAATATCTATGTCAAATAAATTGGAATTAAATAGAATGGTATTATGAATGAAATATTCTGTTTCATGCTTAAACAATTCTAAAGCACTCTCTGGCTCCCCTACGCTTCCATGTGTTATAAATGCTGCGGTTGCATCCTGAGTTTTTTTATAAAACTTATTTAGCACTTTAGTAAAAGGTGTTAGAAAGGGAAGAAATACAATGAGTGCAATTAAGTTGATAATGCTTGAAAAGGCCACCAGGCCTATTAATGGGTCGGTTATTCCAAATGATTGGGTAACTAAATGAAGTATTTGTTTTAGAAAAATAAATGCAAAAAGTGTGAGCAAAACATTGAAAATAAAATTGCCTAACGCCACTCTTTTTTTATCTGCATTGCCACCTATGGCACCTAACAATAATTTAATAGTAGTACCCGTTTCAGAACCAAGCACAAGTGCTGCTGCAGGCACAAATCCTATAGCACCTGCATATATGGCACTCAAGGTAAGCGCCATGGTAACCGAACTGGATTGAACCAGCATGGTTATTACAAATCCTATAAGCAAAAACACTATTAGCGGCATTTGAGCATATTGCATAAAATCAAACGATTTTACCTGTGCCTCCATAGCGGTTTTCATAAATGACAGGCCTATGAATAGCAAGCCGAAGCCTAACAGAAAAAATGAAATGTACTTGAACAAATTGCGACTGCCATAGAGTATGAGCATAAGACCGCCTATGCAAATGGCAGGATATGCTGCTATTTCTATCTCCACTTTAAAACCAAGCGTGGCTATAAGCCAACTGTCTAAAGTGGTGCCCAGATTGGCACCCAAAATAATAGACATAGCATTTTTTAAAGTGAACACACCAGCACCTACAAAGGCCAATACCATAAACGATACAAGG
This sequence comes from Saprospiraceae bacterium, assembly GCA_043755305.1. Taxonomy (GTDB): domain Bacteria; phylum Bacteroidota; class Bacteroidia; order Chitinophagales; family Saprospiraceae; genus JADKBO01. Next base: position 1,393 of record JAYUTD010000347.1, on the reverse strand, counting down.
GAACTACTTTGCAACACTGCTGTTACTATGGCTCCACCAGCTGCTGCAGTGGAACTTCTTTTAGCACTGCGCTGCAGAAATAATTTGAAACCTCGGCCCGAAAGATTTTTGAGTGCCTCTTCTATAAGGTACATAGCAAACAAGAACATGCCAACGCCTGCTGCCAGTTTTATAGCGGGTAAAAGTATATTCATAATTCTAACAGGATAAAGTTGCTTGGCACTCTACTCAATTTGAGTATGGCAATATCCGAACAAAAGAAATCATAAGATGATTTTTATTCCTTTTTAAGATTGTACTGGCACCAATAATTTAGCTGAACACATTAAAAAAATGCCAATAGACAAAAAGACCTATGAGCAATGCATGAAGTAAATTATTTAAAAGCAACAAGTTTTTAGTGAATGGTTTTACCAAGCCAGATTGTCGCATGCGAAGGCTACGCACTATCATAGGTACAGCTGCAAGCAGCAGTAGAAAGGGCGTGTAGGCCATAATGGTGATTATGGAAAAGTGATAATCCTGATAAGGTGATGGAAAATAAAATATAGCCTCGTGGCGAAGCAGAATAAAGCAATAATAACAGAGTAAAACACTGAGTGCTGCAAAAAACCACATGGTTTTATTCATTGCACTTTCAGCATATATCGCCTTTGTTTTTCTTCTTGCTTTTAAATATAAAATATGAAAGGTGGTGAAGAGAAATATTGCACACAGAATGATAAGTGTCAATTTAAGGGGCAAATTATTTTGTGGTGTTTTGTAATGGATAAATTTGTTGTAGGCCTCTGTGGGATGAAATAGTTGCGAAATGGGAATGACATGTTTCCCTTTGGCCAGCTCTTCTTTTATGTTGTATGTTACTACTTGTTGGAAGTCATGGAAAAAGTAGAGATAAATGAGTCCTTCGTTCAAATTATAGATAGATGTATAAAGTGTGCCATCGCCCACTTTGTTTCTGCACACACTCATAGTATCGGATAGGGCGGTGCAAAAGGCTAGACTAGTGTCCAGTTTGTTGCTCAGAAATTGCACACCCTTGCAGTAGCGCTCAATTTTTATTGTGTTTAAGTCTTTGGTAGCTGATGGGCTAAAATTGGCCAGCACAAATTTGTCATCGTTGCCAAGCATCATGGTGTCTGCCTCAAGGGTTAAGTATTCTCCTTTAGCATCTATAAACAAAACCATTCCGCCATTAAATAGCGGGCTGCCATTGAGCAATTGCAAATTGTATTGAAGTAAAAAGTTGTAAGCTTCTTGTACGTTTTTACATTTTTCCAATACAAGGTGTATCTGTTGAAAGGTAAAATCTTTTTTACCCGGATCAGCCTCCTTTAAGTGAGGTTTGTGTGGCATAGTAAAGCCATCAAAGGCAAGCCCATATTCATTTACA
>JAYUTD010000346.1:0-3998 GCA_043755305.1 Saprospiraceae bacterium | reverse complement strand
GGTTGGCGAAGTACAACAAACTCATTTATACATCCATTTTGCTGGTAATCCTATTGATAACCATATACCAACTTTTGAAATAAACATCTTACATTTCCATTGGCACTTCCATAAGTAGTAATTCTGCATCCTGGCTATTGGCTTTGATATTTACTTCATCTATATCCCATACACCAAAACCATCTCTGTGGTTCAATTCAGTTCCATTGATGGTGACATTGCCATTGAGGACAAATGCATAGAGGCCATTGCCGGGTTTCTTTAAAGTGTAGGAAGTCGAAAAATCGTTGTCAAACCTGCCCATATGAAACCAAGCGTCCTGATAAATCCATACGCCATCATCCTCCGCATTTGGAGAAAGTACTTGCTGCAGCTTATTGTGCCTGTCATCCACATTTAGTGTCAATTGGTCATATCTGGGTTCTACGTTTTTTTGCTTAGGGAAAATCCAAATCTGTAAAAACTTCACCTCCTTGTCTGCGTTTTTATTATACTCACTGTGTGTAATGCCTGTGCCGGCACTCATGACCTGAATGTCTCCGTTTTTGATAACCGTTTTATTGCCCATGCTATCTTGGTGCTCCAGGTCGCCAAAAAGAGGAATACTGATAATCTCCATGTTGTCGTGCGGATGTTTGCCAAAGCCCTTGCCTTCTGCTACAGTATCATCATTGAGTACCCTTAATACACCAAAGTGCATACGTTCAGGATTGTAGTAATTGGCAAAGCTAAAGGTATGGTAACTATTGAGCCAGCCGTGATTGGCATTGCCTCTTGAAGCTGCCTTGTGAATAATGGTATTGGACATAATTTTAGAATTTGTATTTGGAATATGGTTGAAACCAACATCTATAGAATGCATCATGGGATTCAATGAAACGAGGTCGTCAATTTTATTGTCGAGTGCTTTTAAACCGGCATTGCCTGAAATGAAAATACCTGTGCCTAATAAACCTTTTTGCAAGAAAGTCTTTCTATCCATTGATTGCGTATTTATAGTACAAAGATAAGGCTTTAATGCAAAAAATCCATTAACCTAGATTAAGAAAACAAACCAAACAGTATGGGAGCACTATTTTTCATTGCGCATTTTACTTAAAAATTCAGGCGTGACGCCTATAAAGGCAGCGATTTGCTTTTGGGGCAGTTCATGGATCAATGTGGGATATGTCTTGCAAAAATTGTTGTATCTCTGCTTCGCAGTCAGACTCAAGTTGTCAATAATTCTTTGGCGTGTACTTACCAGGGATTTTTCCGTCAGAATTCTAAAATACCTTTCGAGTTTGGGCACTTTATCAAATAGCAAAAGTTGGTCTTGTCTGGAAAGCAATAAAACTTCACTTGCTTTCAAAGCCTCAATCACAAGATTGCCTTTTCGTTGTGCAATAAAGCTATACATATCGGTAATCCACCAACCTGGCGGTGCAAATTGCAAAGTATGTTCAAAGCCATTTTCATCCATAGAATAAGACTTGAGACAGCCATTTATTACAAATGCTACCGATTTGGCTGTGCTTCCTTCCTGCAGCAATATTTCCTTTCTTTTGAGTTTTGTAAACTTCAGGTATGGGTTTATCAAATCTACTTCTGTCTGGCTAAGATTTACGTGACTTTCAAAACTTGAATGTACTAAATGGTGCATACTTACAAAATTACATTGTGCCTAAAACTACCTAATTAAAATTTGCATGAATGACCATTACAAAAGTGTAAAAATTATTTTACCAATTCCCTTTCCAATTCTTCCAAAGTTTTACCCTTTGTTTCTGGCATCATAAAAATGGTAAAAATCAATTGCAACACCATAAAGGCGGCGAAAAATATAAAAATAGGCCAAGGATTGTCTTTGAAAATACCTTCGTCTGCATCGAGGAATATAGGAGTAACCAATGTTATCAAGGCCGCAAAAACCCAATGTGTACTGGAGCCAAATGCCTGACCTGAAGCCCGCACTTTGTTTGGAAAAATCTCTGAGATAAATACCCATATTACCGAGCCCTGTCCTATTGCATGAGATGCTATAAACATGCATATGAAAAACAAAAGAAAGAGCGGACTTGCATTGCTATAAAATGCATAGCCTACCATTGAAAGGCTAACAATGTAGCCAAGTGATCCCCATAACATTAGCGTTTTCCTTCCCATTTTGTCTATAAGGTTTACACCTATGATAGTAAATACTAGATTTACTAGGCCAATGGATATGGAGCTAAAAAGGGAATCTTTGCTTCCCAATCCTGCTCTTTCTAAAATTTCAGGGGCATAATACAAGACAAAATTGATACCTGACAACTGATTGAAAAATGCCAGTAAAAATGCCAAAGTAATGGGCCAGGAATATTTGCCGCTGAAAAAAGTCTTGGTATCGGCCTTGTCGTCGGCTTTGGATTTTGCAAGTCCAACTATGGCTGCATCAATGTCCGCTTCGCCCATTTTTGCTAGTACTGCTCTTGCTTCAGCTTCATCGCCTTTATAAAGGTAAAGCCACCTTGGGCTGTCAGAGATTTTAGCCACAATAATGCAATAGATCAATGAAGGTATTGCAGGCACGGCCATCATTAACCTCCAATCTATGGACCCACCCACCCCTTTCAACAGGTAATTGCTAAAAAATGCAATGAGTATGCCAAATACGATCATAAATTGATACCTGGCTACGAGACTGCCTCTTTTGTCTGATGGAGATATTTCAGAAATGTACGTAGGCGCAGCTACGGACGAAGCCCCTATCCCTATACCTCCTATAAATCTAAATAATGAAAAAGCATACGGGTGCCACGCAAGGCCACAACCAATAGCAGATATGAGGTACAAAATACCAATCCACAGCAATGTTTTTTTCCGACCAAATTTATCGCATGGCCAGCCACCAAACATAGCGCCAAGCACAGTGCCCCACAATGCCATTGACATGATAAAAAAGCCGTGAAAAAAAGGTGCTGTATGCCACAGTTCTTTTATAGGCAGGTTGGCTCCTGAAATCACCACGGTATCAAAGCCGAATAAAAATCCTGCTAATGCGGATGTCAGTGACCACTTTCTTATTTCCGATTGATTCATATTATTGTTTTACTATGCTCTGCCAAAGATAATTACATTTTTTAAAATATGCCATTTGCTTTAAATTAATATCATTGTAAAAATTGGAAACTACGCTATTTTTTAAAAAAAATTAGGTAGCTTTGATATATTATCTAACAACAAAACAATTAAATCATGAATTCAAAAACACTTATTGGAGCCATAGTAGGCGCCATTATTTTATTTGTTTGGCAATTTTTGTCCTGGGGAGTGATCAACATTCACGCAGTAAACCAAAAATATTCTGCCAAACAAACCGAGATACTGGATTATATGAAAAACAATATTGGCGAAGATGGCACTTATTTTATGCCTACTTTTCCACCAAATACTCCGATGGAAGAGCAGGAGAAAATGATGAATGCATCTATGGGTATGCCATGGGCTGTAGTTTCTTATCATTCAGCAATGGACATGAGCATGCCGATGAACATGGGAAGAGGAGTGCTTGTCAATATTGTGGTACTCTTGCTATTGATGTGGCTTCTTGCCAAAAATGTAAATACAAACTTCAATACCACATTGTTATCATGTCTCGCCGTTGGATTCATCGCTTACCTTACCATGAGCTATACCAACAGCATTTGGTTTAAAGGAAATACTTTACCGGATTTGATTGATGCCGTCGTTGGCTGGGGTGCTGTAGGCGCCTGGCTTGGCTTTTGGATGAACAGACAATAACAATATGTTCAAATATTGATTAGACAACCATACAATCATGGTTGTCTAATCTTTTATGGATTACAACAATAATTTAATGGAAGCAAAAAACAAACTCACTTTCCAGTTTATCTCCGAACCAATGGACGTAAATTTTGGTGGAAATGTACATGGAGGCGCAGTGATGAAATGGATGGATCAAGCAGCCTATTCTTGCGCTACAAGTTGGGCCGGTGGATATTGCGTCACAGTCTATG
>JAYUTD010000345.1:0-4017 GCA_043755305.1 Saprospiraceae bacterium | reverse complement strand
GTTAGCCGGAGGACTTAAGCAAGAAGCTTCTGCCAGTAGAATAGACATATATAGATTAAATTTCAGTGACGATAAAAAGACAAACACTCTGGCTGCCAGACTGAGTTTAACTGACGACAAAGAAATGACAAAAGCGGATGAATTTAAGCTACAGCAGAATGATATTATAATTGTGCGTGAGGCTCCGGAGTACGAACTGCAACGCACTATAGAAATCATTGGAGAAGTAACCTACCCGGGAGAATATGCTTTGATAAAAGAAAATACAAGTTTAGTCGATGTAGTAGAAATGGCAGGAGGATCAACCTTAGAAGCATATCTTGAGGGGGCCACTCTTTTTAGAAACGAAGACAGTCTTGGATATATAGTTATAGATTTAAAGAAAGCTCTTAAAAACAAAAAATCCAGCCACAACATAATTTTGCAACAAGGTGATATTCTTGAGGTTCCCAAGCAGAATAACATTGTTTCCATTATTGGTGCAAGTAACTATGATGAATTGTATCCGGATAAGCTTACTAAGAATAGTAAAATCAATGTGGCATATGAAGCCGATAAAGATGCACTATATTATATCAATAATTTTGCCGGTGGACTAGATGAAAAAGCGAATGCTAAGAGAATTACGGTTCAACACAAAAACGGGAAAGTTGAAAAAGTTAAGAAATTTTTGTTCTTCACTAAATACCCAAAAGTAAAAGAAGGGTCGGTTATAAACATTCCATATAAGAAAGTAAAAACTGAAATTGAAAAGAAAGAACAAAAAGATATTGACTGGGGGGACGTCTTAAAAAATTCAATCACGCAGGCCACAGCAATATTATCGCTGATTCTATTGGTGAGAAGTGTAGATTAGCGTTTCGCGAAACATAAAAGAATAATTTGAAAAACTTTGCATTAATAGGATCTGGCGGATATATAGCTCCTAAGCACATGAGAGCTATAAAAGAAACTGGCAATGAAATGCTGGCATCTTTTGACAAGCACGATTCGGTTGGCATAATGGATAATTATTTCCCAAATGCAGCGTTTTTCACAGAGTTTGAGCGATTTGACAGGCATGTAGAAAAGATAAAGTCTAAGGGCAATAAAATCGACTACTTTACAGTATGCAGTCCAAATTATTTGCATGATGCTCATATAAGATTCGGACTGAGGTATGGAGCAGATGTCATTTGCGAAAAACCACTTGTATTGAATCCCTGGAATATGGATGGTTTGGCAGAGATCGAAAAACAAACCGGGGGCAAAATTTATACTATTTTACAATTGAGGTTACATCCCAATGTTATAGCCTTAAAGAAAAAAGTAGATGCTGCACCTAAGGATAAATATTACGAATTTGACCTTACCTACATCACTTCAAGAGGCAGCTGGTATTATGCCAGTTGGAAGGGAGATATTGAAAAATCAGGAGGCATTGCCACAAACATTGGGGTACATTTTTTTGATATGTTGACCTGGATATTTGGAGACGTATTGCAGAATGATGTAAATATCCACACCCACGACAGAGCTGGTGGAGTGTTATTTTTTACAAAAGCCAAAGTAAGATGGTTTTTGAGTATCAATGCAGACACATTGCCAGAAATTGTAAAAGCAAAAGGTGAAAAGACATTTAGATCATGTAATGTGGATGGAGTAGAATTGGAATTTTCAGATGGATTTACAGATCTGCATACATTGAGCTACCAAAATATTTTATCTGGTAATGGATTTGATTTAAACTCATCTAGAAAGGCAATTGAGATAGTTCACTATATAAGGACAGCAGACTGTATAGGACTGATTGGAAGTTACCACCCATTATGTGATTTACCACTTACTAAACACCCATTTAAATGAAGAAAATGATACTTCAAGGTGAGGCAAATTTACCGACAGAGCATGGTGAGTTTGTAATGCGTGCATATGCAGAGTCAAGCCAGGAGCAAATGCCTACTGTTGTACTTTTCAACCCTAAAACAAGGATGGACGAACCGATAAATGTACGTATTCATTCTGAATGTATGACAGGCGATTTGTTTGGATCTATCAAATGTGAATGTGGAGACCAGTTACATTTATCTATGGATATTATAGGTAAGGATGGCGGCATCATTATTTACCTTAGGCAAGAAGGAAGAGGCATAGGCATAATCAATAAACTGCATGCTTATCGTGAACAGGAGAAAGGATTGGATACTGTGGAAGCCAATAAAGTTTTGGGGTTCGAGATAGATGCCAGAAGATATGACAATGCAATTTGTATCTTGCAGCAATTGAATATCAAAAAAATCAATTTATTGACAAACAATCCGGACAAAGTTAAAGCTTTTGAAAATTCCTCCATTGAAGTAGTTAATAGAGTGCCATTGATTATAACACCCAGAAAGGAAAACGAAGCATATATCATAACAAAAAGAGAATTTTTTAAACATAAGTTATAGGTTGGTGAGATGCCAATGATAAATAGTGTAAAATGAAAGAAAACAATTTAAATAAACTTGAAGAAAAAGATGAAATTACGCTCAAAGAGCTGATTCAGAAAGTAATTCTATTTGGTGAAGAAATAAGAAAAAGCTGGCTAATCGTTGTAGGGCTTTGCTTGTTGATTTGTGGATATTTTTTGTTTAGGCACTATACTTTCAAACCAAAGTATATAACCGAGACTAAATTTATAGTTGAAGGAAGTTCAGGTGGTGGCAGCCTTGGTGGACTGTTGGGTCAATTTGGTATAAGGAACTCAGGTAAATTCAATCCATACAAAGTTATAGAAGTAGCCAGATCAAAAAATATCCTGAAAAAGATTTTTTTTTATAAAATTAACCAAGATTTTATAATTAATGATATTCTAAAGGAATATGGACTAGTAGAGAAATGGGCTAAAAAAGATCCGAAATGGAATAATTTTACATTCAAAACCGCAGATCAAGACAAGTTTACTGAATTAGAAAGCAAAGCTTTCCTCGCAATATATAATATGACGGTAGGCGGGGAAAAAATAAAGGATCCTTTGCTAACTTTTAGTTACAATGAAGATTCAGGAATTTACCAATATAATTCATCTACGATCAATGAAAAGTTGTCGCTTGGCATGGTTGATCGTGTTTATATGGAGCTAAAATTATTTTTTGAAGAAGAAATACTGGCAAACCAATTGAATACAACAGTAATATTAAAACAAAAAGCGGATAGTATTCAAGCCATGATTTATAAAAAATCTTACCAGTTGGCTGGTCAGCAAGACCAAACTTTAGGATTGGCACGAAGTACACCAGGTGCCAGAAAGGTTATATTAGAAAAAGAAATTTTGGCCTTGACCACTGCCTATTCTGAAATACTAAAGAACTATGAAATTGCGGATATCAACTTAAAAGATACACGTCCAATGTTCATAAAATTAGATGAAACTATTTCACCTTTAGAACCAACAGAATCTTCGCTATTAATTGAACTAATGAAAGGCTTGATATTAGGTGGCTTCGTCGCCAGTTTTTTTATAATTATGAGAAAGATATACAGGGACGCAATGTACGAACCGAGTATCCGCCATTAATCGACAATATTACATAACAATATAGATGATTCAAGAATTTAAAGATAAAACAAAATTAATTTCTGTTACAGGACTTGGCTATGTAGGATTGCCATTGGCTTTAGAATTTGCAAAATATTTTAAAGTCATAGGCTTTGATATCAATAAGGAAAGAGTCGAAATGATGAAAAACCACATTGATCCTTCCAAAGAATTAAATTCAGATGCTTTTACAGGTTGCGATATTGAATTTACCTCTAACCCTGATGACTTGATAAAAGCTCACTTTCATATAGTTGGGGTCCCAACTGATATTGATGAGCATAAAGTGCCAAACCTTAAACCGCTTATTGGTGCAAGTACTAGTGTAGGTAAGGCTTTAAAAAAAGGAGATTATGTAGTTTATGAAAGTACAGTTTATCCAGGGTGCACTGAAGAAGATTGCCTTCCTATATTGGAAGCAGAAAGTGGATTGAAAGGAGGTATTGACTTTAAGTATG
>JAYUTD010000344.1:0-4018 GCA_043755305.1 Saprospiraceae bacterium | reverse complement strand
CGGGCAATACAGGTATGGGTATTGCCATTGCGGCATGTGTCAAAGGCTACAAGACCATCTTTACTACCAGCGACAAGCAGAGCAAAGAAAAGATTGATTTGCTCAAAGCATTGGGTTCTGAAGTCATCGTATGTCCTACCAATGTAGTTCCCACAGATCCACGCTCCTATTATTCAATTGCTGAAAAATTGAGCAAAGAGATACCCAATAGTTTTTGGTGCAATCAATACGACAATTTGTCCAATACCCAGGCCCATTACGAATCTACAGGCCCGGAGATATGGAATCAGACCGATGGCAAGATTACACACCTAATTGTTGGTGTGGGTACAGGCGGAACCATTTCAGGTACTGCCAAATACTTAAAGGAAAAAAATCCCAACATCAAAACTTGGGGCATCGATACCTACGGCTCTGTATTCAAGAAGTACAAAGAAACAGGCATTTTTGATGAAAAAGAAATCTATCCCTACATTACAGAAGGCATAGGCGAGGATATTCTTCCGAAAAATGTGGATTTTGATTTGATCGATCATTTTGAAAAAGTAACAGACAAAGATGCTGCACTGGCTGCCAGGAGACTGGCAAGAGAAGAAGGCATTTTACTGGGCTACAGCTGCGGATCTGCTTTGGCAGGTTTTCATCAACTCATGTCTAATTTTACCAAAGATGATGTTGTCGTCATTATATTCCATGACCATGGAAGTCGATATATAGGAAAAATTTACAATGACGACTGGATGCGTGAACGTGGATTTCTCGATGTGGAATTGAAGGTAAAAGATGTCTTAAGGATGAAGTCTTCCAAAGAATTTATTGCGGTCAACTACACAGATAAATTGAGAGACATACTCAAGATCATGAAGAAAAACGATATATCTCAATTGCCGGTGCTGAGAAACGGAGAGCTCACAGGCTCTATCCATGAATCCAAAATCCTGGAATTCATACTCAATAATCCATTGGAAAATGCAGATACTGAAGTGGACAAAGTACTGGATCCTGCTTTCCCAATAGTATCGCTGGACATGCCCGTGAAGGAACTCAATAAGTACATCTCAAAATCCAATCCTGCGGTTATTGTAAAAGACAATATGGATGCAATGCATATAGTAACGCAATACGACATTATTCAAGCTTTGTAAGATATGAGGATACTAGATGAACAAGCCATAAAGCAAAAAATCACACGACTTGCTTTCCAGATAGCAGAAAACAATTTTCAGTATGGAGAAATCATATTGGCAGGCATCAACAACAATGGCTATGGCTTTGCTAAATTGCTGGAGAAAAGTATTAAGAAAGTAATCGATACAAAAATTACTACCCGAAGATTGAAGCTCAATCCTGCAAATCCATTGGCACACCCAATAGAATTTGATATAAAACCTGATGACATAAGGTCAAAAGTTGTCATCATTGTAGATGATGTTGCGAATACCGGCCGCACTATTTTTTACGCCTTCAAACCACTTATGGAAGACTTGCCACACAAGATCGAAGTGGCTGTGCTTGTAGATAGAAAACACAAGCTATTTCCTATTCAAGTAGACTACGTTGGCTTGTCATTGGCCACTACGTTAAAGGAAAATATCACGGTGAAACTTTCAGGAGTAGATGAGATGGAAGTGCATTTGGACTAGGTCAATACGTTCAATAGAGTTCAATGGGCAATAAGTTCAATTAGTTCAATGGAGTTCAATTAGTTGAATTAGTTCAATGAGTTCAATTAGTTCAATGGCGTTCAATTAGTTCAATGGAGTTCAATTAGTTCAATTAGTTCAATGGAGTTCAATTAGTTCAATGGAGTTCAATTAGTTCAATATAGTTTAATGAGTTCAATATATTTCAATAGAGTTCAATAAGTTCAATGGGCAATGAGTTCAATGGGCAATGAGTTCAATGGGCAATAAGTTCAATTGGCAATGAGTTCAATGGGCAATGAGTTCAATTATTTCAATTAGTTCAATTAGTTCAATAGGCAATAAGTTCAATTGCTTTGCCACAATTGGTTCAATTATGTATTTAGCTGACATTTAAGTAAAGTTTTAGTATTTCATTGCATCAAAATGTTTAGATTTGTTGTATAAACATACATCATCGGTTTGTCAAAAATACTAAGCTTGCCAATAAAAAGAAATGATGGGGAGTAGAATTTTGTGATCTTCTAATAAATCTACTGTATTTATAGTAATGACAAGAGACCAAGTACTAAATAATATACTCATATCATTTTGAAAGCAATAGTGGGCTCAAGTACAAAAAATCAAGTAATCATCAGTATACCCAATCAAAATGAGTACCAAAATGAGTATTTTTATGTATCAGTGAAAGTAAAAAATAAATGTGGTGAGACCACAGTCGTGCGTAAGATAAACATACCTAATGTTAAATGTATTACTAGAATCGAGGCCAGGGCAATGCCAAATCCTACAATTGGTGACATAAGCATAATGTATGACCCCAATGATGACCTGTCAAGGATACAGAGTATAAAAATATACGATGCACTTGGTACACTCATTAGATCCATTGCACCTGCTTCTGTGCAGTCTGGAATCGTCCAAATTAATATGTCAGAAAATGATAACGGTGTCTATAATCTTCAAACAATCACTACAGAAGGCCTCATCCACAATTATCCAATAATCATTTCAAAATAATAAATATGAATAAAATTACTTTGTATTGTTTGTCCATAATTATTAGCAATTGTAAGTTTGTTCATGGCCAGCAAATTATAACTGGGATTGGTAAAAGTGCTTATAGCCTTTACCTTAATAAGCGTTTCTTTAGGGAAGATGTTTATTATAAATCAAAATATTTTGCTGTTATTGGTGTTGAATTTAACAATATATCAATTCTTGGTATTAAAAATAATGATGCTGGTATGCTGCTTGAGTATGTTTCTTTCATTTCATACGTAAATTCTAGACATCCCACGCTTCCTAACAATTTATATGAATTTCCTCATCGCACTATTTCTGCTAGTGTATATGATTATTTTTATCACTTACAATCAAAAAATAAGTTGAGGGTTTCGTTAGGTGCGGAATTGTCATATACGTTGAATAGAGATACGGGTTTTGATGGTTGCCTTGAAAATGATAATCCATATGGCAGAGCGAATAATTACAACAAATGGCCAAGCCTTGCCGCCAATGTAAGAATGGAGTACAGGATTAAATGTGGAGGCTACAATTTACTTCCTAAGCTTATTCTCAAGATAGACCTCACTGATAGGATATCAGATTGTAGCCTTGGGCCTTTTATCATAGCACCTAGGATAGATATTGGTTTTCAAAAAGTAAAGAAATAGCTCTTTCCCTTCGGGCAAAAGTCGTTTTTATAAAAAAATTTCTTTTATGGAATCTTCAAACAAATCTTCCCAAACTGACTACCCTCTTCCATTATTTGAAAACCTTTTTTATAATCATCAAAGGTCAATACTTCATGCACCACAGGCCTTATTTTATGTGCTGACACAAAGTCAACCATCTCACTAAAGTCTTTGTCAGATCCCATGGTCGTACCAAAAATACTAATCTGTTTCCAAAAAATAAGTTGCGGGTTGAGTCCATTGATCTTGCCTTTGGTACCTCCATAGAAAGCCACTCTCGCACCATAATTACATAGTTTTATTAATGAAGCAAAGCCATCTCCACCTGCACTATCTATGACTACGTCTATGCCACCCGAAGCTTCCTGAATGGTATTGACCCAACCTTCTTCTTTATAATTCGCTCCTGCTTTGAAACCCAGGGCAAGTGCTTTATCAATTTTATGTTGATCGCCGCTAGTAAAGAATACATTGGCACCCGCAGCCATAGCGATTAATCCTGCCATCAAAGCTACACCGCCCCCAATGCCTGTGATAAGTACATTCTCACCTTTGACCAATTTGCATTTGGCCATCAATGCCCTGTACGCAGTGACACCAGCTACTGGCAAAGCGGCAGCCTCTTCATCTGATAAATGAGCAGGAACCTCGATTATTTGATTTGGATGCACATATATG
>JAYUTD010000343.1:0-4025 GCA_043755305.1 Saprospiraceae bacterium | reverse complement strand
TTTGCCTTTGACTCTGTTGAATATACCTGCTGCCTGCACACCGCTCACATTGCCGCCTACATAATTGCTAAGGCAAAGTGGACGGCATTCAAATGGCGGGTATCTCCAATCATTTGAAAGGACACATGCATGGCGTACAAATGGCAGGTATCCTCAATCAAAACGAGAGCAACGCAGAGGGCATACAGATGGCGGGTATCCTCAATCTGGTGGATACGATCAAAGGCATACAGATGGCTGGCATTGCCAATAACTGTGACACCATAAGCGGCTTGCAAATGGCCGGTATTGCCAACCAGAGCCGATCCATATCAGGTATACAGATAGCAGGGATTTACAATGGCGCCAGTACTGTCAATGGCCTCCAGATCTCCGGTATGGTCAATCAGGCAAAAACGGTGCGAGGTAGCCAAATAGGTGTATTCAATTTTGCGGACACCATTACAGGAATCCCGATAGGTGTGTTTAGCTTTGTAAAGAAAAACGGTTACAAAAGAGTGGACCTTTTTTACGATGAAGTATTTCCGGTCAACATTGGGTTTACCACAGGAGTGAAAAAATTTCATACCGGACTATACATCGGGGCGCAATCAGAAAAAACTACGGCTTCTTTGTTTACAGCAGGTTTCAATGTCGGCACATCCATAGGTCTAAGTAAGGCGATTGCACTAGACATAGATCTTACCTCACAATGGATTACCAAAAGAAAAATTACCACTGTAGAAAGCAACAAATACAAAGCATATGCCGGGCTGGAGGTAAAAGTGTTTCATAATCTCTACATAGCCGGAGGTATTACTGCCAATGCCTACAATTTTGATAAATCATTGCTTAACGATCCACTTTTTAGAGACATCAGGCCGTCGTACAATTATACTTATGACAAGCCAAGTGCCGATACTGTATGGCGGGGATGGGTAGGTTATAAGATTGGATTGAGGTATTCTATTTAATAGTTATTGGTTAACAGTTATTGGTTAATGGTTAATAGTTAACAGTAAATTCAGCTTATCCATAGCATCAACATTTCAATAAAAACCTTCGATGGTTTTGAACCACAAAGTTGCAAAGAGCACAAAGGATTATTTTGCACTTGAGCAGTCTGACATTCGTGCACTTTATATTAACTACGAGGACGCGGAGTACATAGAGGATATATTCTACTAAAACCCTTAGAGCGCTCTATGTTCTCGTGGTTTTTATATTTTAAGCACAGAGGACATATATTACATAGAGGATATGTGCAACTAAAACTCTCCGTGCGCTCTGTGTTCTCGTGGTTTATTTTATCCACAAGGACATCGGATATAACGTGTTGTTTTGCCGTTTATACCTGTAGTTTTGAAGAAGTTGCAACCGAGGGCTTGTGGTGAATATTCAGGCTGAGGGAAACATTAAGATAATTATAATATTTAATGTCAATGCAGGTAATGGTTTATGCATATAATATAATGCATTTGCGGCTGTTAAACCACAATAAAACTAATTTTGTTTTTTAGGTATTAATTTTCTAATTTTGCAGCCTTAATCAAAAAAGTATAATGAAGTCAAAACTATCAAATTTTAATTTTGATTTACCCGAAAAATTAATCGCTCAATACCCTTCCAAAGAAAGAGATCAATCAAGGTTAATGGTATTGCACAAAGATACAGGTAAAATAGAACATAAGGTTTTTAAAGATGTATTGGAGTACTTTGATGACGGCGACGCTATGATATTCAATAATACAAAGGTGTTTCCTGCCAGATTGTACGGCAATAAAGAAAAAACAGGCGCCAAGATTGAAGTCTTTTTATTAAGAGAATTGAACAATAGCGCAAGGCTTTGGGATGTATTGGTAGATCCTGCAAGAAAGATCAGAGTGGGCAACAAGTTGTACTTTGAAGATGAAAAAGGCAATGACATCCTCGTAGCAGAAGTAGTGGACAATACTACGTCAAGGGGCAGAACCATACGGTTTTTCTTTGAAGGCACGGACGATGATTTCAGGGCAGCGCTCAAGTTGCTCGGCAATACACCTTTGCCAAAGTACATCACCCGCAAGCCAGAGACCATCGATGAAGAAAGGTACCAGACTGTATATGCCAAAGAATTGGGTGCGGTAGCCGCTCCGACTGCAGGCTTGCATTTTAGCCGTGAATTGATGAAGCGATTGGAAATCAAAGGCGTCAATTTTGCAGAGCTTACGCTGCACATTGGGCTTGGTACTTTTAGGGCCATCGACGTAGAAGATTTGTCAAAACACAAGATGGATGCAGAGTATTACAACATCACTGAAAAAGCAGCAGACATCGTCAATAAGTCCAAATCTGCCAATAAGCATATCTGTGCGGTAGGTACAACCTCAATGCGTACCATAGAGTCTTCAGTGTCTGCCACAGGTGTATTGAAACCCTCAGAAGGCTGGACCAATCTATTTATTTATCCACCCTTTGATTTTAATATCGCCAATGCCATGATTACCAACTTTCACTTGCCAAAAACAAGCCTGCTTATCATGATTTGTGCATTTGGTGGATTTGATATGGTAATGGAAGCATACGAAGAAGCGATTAAAGAAAAATACAGGTTTTACAGCTATGGTGATGCCATGTTGATTATCTAATCAGACTGCATGACGCAATATATATAAAAGGACAATAGCCAAAAGCTGTTGTCTTTTTTTATGTACCCTTACCCAACCACAATTTTAAATTTATCGAGTAGCGACAATGCCCCTTGTGGGGAAAAGCTGGCTTTGTAAACCTTGTTGCTTGTCGGGTCAATGGAAAAATGGTGGGCCGTCCGCAGGTCAGCACCTTCCAGCAGTGTGCCGGAAAACTTAGCCCGGGACAAATCGCAGTCAGCGAATACGGCAGCGGTCAGATCTGTGGCAGTAAAATCTACTTCTATTAGTTTACATTCCTTAAAAATGGTTTTTTTCATCTTTACCTGGGCAAAGGAAGAATGGTTAAGCATGCAATTGTCAAAGCTTACGGAAAAGCCCAGTGGATTGCAGTCGTCAAAGAGCAAGCCCAGCATCTTGCAGTCTTTGAATGTGGTGGACCGAAACTCCGTCCTCACCAGCTTAGCCATAGAAAGGTTGCACTCATGAAAAACACAGTCGGTAAACCGGATTTCTGTGAGGTCAACATCCATGAAATTGCAGCCGACAAAAGTACAATTTTCGTAAAGCGCTTTTTCAAAAGAAGTGATACTGAAATCCTGGCCTTTGGTCTCCAGGTCTTCTATATAAGGCAATGCCATGGGTTGATTTTTTTATACAATGATTATTGTTGTTTGCGGTACAATGTAACTGCAAGTATTGCCCACGCTGCCAAAAATGAAAGTCCACCGATGGGGGTTATCGGGCCGAGCCATTTGAGCTCCATGCCCAGGGCTTGTCCAAAAGCCATGGCATACAAAGAACCACTAAACAGTACGATGCCCAGCAAAAATAAATTGAATATAAGGTTGAGTCTTTTTATTTTCACCATGTCACTTATACTTAGCAAAAAAGCCATCGCCAAAAGATGGTAAAAATGGTACTGCACACCGGTTTGGTAAGCGTGCAATATTTTGGCATCTATGTTTGCATTTTGTAAGCCGTGGGCACCAAATGCACCAAGGGCTACCGCAAGAAAACCCAGTACGGCGACAACAATTACTTTTGATTTCATGGACTGCATATTATAGGGCAAAGATAAAGAAAAAGGAATGCTTTTGCGCTACCAATAGAGTGTTTTCAAAGAAATGTATTTTAAGCAAGATGTTTTCCGTCTTGTATTATGAAATTACGGTTGACTTTTACCACTTATCTTTTTGCCTTTTATTATCGGAGCAAACCTACTGATTGCATGTAATCGTAAATCGTAAATATACGATCAGACCATCCTCCTAGCGCCATGTCAACACTTCATTGAAGAATCTAATCGTAAATCGTAAATCAATGTCGTTTAGTTAAGAAAAATTTTCTCAAATCAAATATTATATATACCTTTAATATATAGAGGTATTACTAAAAAGCTTCTACAAGATTATAGAG
>JAYUTD010000342.1:0-4026 GCA_043755305.1 Saprospiraceae bacterium | reverse complement strand
TTTTTAGTGTAATTAAAAAAAATTAATTACTTTATTCATCAAATTCAGAAGCAAGTATTTTCAATACTTCATCTATCGTTTCTTCCTCTAAATCTGTTCTTCTTATTAATTCCTCTTTGCTAAGGTTTAACACACTTCTTGCTGTATCGCAACCTATGCCTTTGAGTTCAGCAATTACCCAATCTTCGATTTCATCAGTAAATTCTTCTAAATCTACGTCATCCATTTCGCCTTCTTCATTGTCTCTATAGACATCAATTTCGTAGTCTACCAATTTCCCGGCAAGTTTTATATTGCTACCTCCTTTTCCAATGGCAAGTGAAACCTGATCAGATTTGAGGAAAACAGATGCTCTTTTATTTTTTTCGTCCAGACTTATGGAGGAAATTTTAGCTGGTGTAAGTGATCTTTGAATGTACAATGAAGTATTGGTAGTATAATTTATAATATCAATATTTTCATTTTTCAGCTCACGGACTATGCCATGGATTCTGCTTCCCTTCATTCCTACGCAAGCCCCTACCGGATCAATTCTATCATCATAGGATTCCACTGCAACCTTAGCTCTTTCGCCAGGCATTCTTACTATACGCTTGATAGTGATAAGTCCATCTTCAATTTCTGGTACTTCTTGTTCTAAAAGCTTCTCAAGGAATAAATTGTCTGTACGAGAAATGATGATATGAGGGGTATTGTTTCTCATTTCAACTTTTTTTATCACGGCTCTTATCATATCTCCCTTTCTGAAATAGTCCCCTTTGATCATATCAATCCTAGGCAAAACCAATTCGTTTCCGGTTGCATCATCTAAGATTAGAATTTCCTTTTTCATGATTTGGCTGACCTCACCAACAATGATTTCTCCCAATCTGTCGACATATTTCTTATAAACCTCGTCTTTTTCAAGGTCCATAATTCTCGACATTAATGTCTGCCTTGCAGCCATTATTGACCTTCTGCCGAACTCTTCAAGGGTGAGTTGTTCGTAACACTCATCCCCTACATCATAATCCGCATCAATGGCTTTTGCATCTGTTGCCGCAATCTGACTCATCTCGTCTGTAACCTCGCCATCGGGCACAATGCTTCGAATTCTCCACATTTCAAGGTCACCATTTTGAGTATTGACAATCACGTCAAAATTGTCATCTGAGCCATATTTTTTCTTAATCAAAGTTCTGAAAACATCTTCCAAAACTCTAACCATAGTAGGCCTGTCGAAATTTTTTCCGGCCTTAAATTCTGAGAAAGATTCAACCAAATTCATGATTAAAAGCTTATTTTAATTTTTGCTTCAATAATATCCACATATTTAAATATGTGGTCAACCAATTCTATTTTCTTTTTCTTACCTTCTACGATAGGGGTCTCGACTGCTACAGTACAAGACTCATCGTTTGCATCTTTGAGCAATCCTTTAATTTTGTCTTCGCCAGATTTTATTTCTATCTGACGACCAATATTGTTGACATATTGTCTGGACAATTTCAAAGGAGAGCCTACTCCAGGTGAAGAAACATCTAATGTGTAATTATCGCCAAAAGGCAATTTTTCATCAAATATCCCTTCTAAGACTCTTGAGATTTTTTTACAAATATCAAACGAAATACCTCCGTCCTTATCTATAAAAACCTCAATTTTCTTTCCTGCTATTTTTGTGTCAACATAAAAACAATCTTCAATTGAATTCTCAAGAAGATACCTATTTACTATTTGTTCTATGTCTTTTGCTTCCAAATTATATATTGTCAATAAATAAAAAAGGGAACTTTTTGTTCCCTCTGCTATTCGTAACTCTACGCAAAGATAGGAAAAATTTGTTGTTTTTCAAAAAAGTGGTTGTTTTTTTTCATTTCAACACAAGTTAGTAGATATAGTCCCCGCAAAAATGTCCTTCTTAAGTAAAGAGAAAACAAGTACCAAGTTCAGAAAAATTTAGATTTTTTGGCTCAAAAGGTGTACTTTTGCAAGGCATGCCGTTCTGTCGCTGATAGCAATACCAGAGGAAAGTCCGGACAACGTAGGGCACCACACCATCTAACGGATGGGACTGAGGCAAAGGCCAAAGTACAGATAGTGCCACAGAAAACTATACCGCCTCTGCAAGGAGGTAAGGGTGAAAACGCGAGGTAAGAGCTCACGTTATTGGAAGGTAACTTTCAATAAGGGTAAACCTTGTGGGTTGAAATGCCATGTATATTTCGATCTGCTTAGCAGTAAGAGCGGCTCGCTCAATGTAGCAATACAGTCGAAAGGGGTAGGCAGCTTAGATAAATGACAGAATGCACGAGTAATTGTGTAACAGAATCCGGCTTATAGGCATGCACTTTTATTTGTCAACTTATCCGACTCATAGAATACGATAAAAGCAAAAATACATTTATGGGTCAATAAAAAAGCAGGTACTTTAACAGCACCTGCTTTTTTTTATTTAGACCTAATGAATATTATTTATTTAATTCTGATCATTTTACCATATTTAGAAACCCCTTCAAATATGATTTCATAGAAGAATACACCCGTTTCGTTTCCAATTACTTCACTGGACAAATTAAATGTATTCAGGCCTTTGAATGCATTTACATTCTGGTTTAGGATTCTGCTACCTTTAATGTCTGATAAAATAATTTTCACCTGACCATCCCTCGGAATGCTATAGTTGATTACCGTCTTTTCATTCCATGGATTTGGATTGTTTTGATTTACTGCAAAATCAGAATTTTCAATCCATGATTGTTTAATGGCTATTGGAGAAAGATTGCTATATACTTCATTGTTAAATCTATCTTCCTTAAAAGAAATCAATTCACTTACGAATGCTTTTTTTACAGTAATGCCATTAATCGTAAATAAAGCATCATCCATATTATGCAATTCTATATCAGGTGTTATTGTTAAATATAGTTTCCCGCCTTCCACATTATAATCAAATTGATTTTCACTAAGTAGATCAGATGTTACCAACACATTTCTGAGTCCTTCTACATCAAATGAAAACTGCGCTCCATCTATAGATTCAATGTCCTTGATCTTGAAGTCAATCGAAATATTTTCATTTTCATTGTAAAAGTCATTGGAAGCAGAAAGAGACACTTCCCCGGATTTACGCGATGTGCTTGCGGCAACGTATGAGTTATTGACATCTCCTATTTTAACTCCAATAAAATCTGCAATATATTGACCTTTAGGTTGAATAAACTCAAAATACAATGGGTAAGTATTATTGAAAGGATTGCCTGGGTCCGCAAATCTAAATCTACTATCGATCGTTTTCCAACTTGTATTATTTTTGAATTTAAGGCTTGATCCCAAGATCACTTTTCTTAGATCAACTAAATCAGCAGCTGAAATTCTATTGTCATTATTGACATCTGCAGCAATCATCCTATAAGCAGAATTGATTTTCTGAATACCCAATATATGCCGCTGAATTATTATCAAGTCTAAAGTAGATACCCCTTCAAGTATTCCATCATCCTTAGTTGGTGACATCATATAGTCTCCATTAGGTGACATATCAGGAAGCTTGTAATAACCGCTTTCATCCGTTAATGTTTTTGGCATACCGTCACCTAAACTCATTTCTACCCCTTTTACAGGCACTGAATTTTCAGTTTCTACATTACCAATCACTCTGAAAATATTTCCAGTACAGAAACCACTAGGGTCAAGAATGGTTACTATAGACTTACATGAATCGATCATGACGCCATTTTTATAGTGGTAAACAAATACCCTCCTATCTCCTATAGAATCACACGGATATCTTTTCACTGAGTCAGCCAACATGGTTCTGCTATAAGAGTACTTATGTTCTTGTGGGTTGCAAGTACCTTGTATGTTTTCAATAAATTCACTCGCTCTAACATCAACGAAATCAAGGTCTGTGATATTTCTGATGATCTTATGGCAAACAACAAATTCTACCATGGTGGTCAAATTGACCGTAATCGTAAAAGTGTCTTTTGTCATAAATCCGCATTGGTCCATAGCCGTTACAATTACTGTCGTTGTACCCATAGAATA
>JAYUTD010000341.1:0-4028 GCA_043755305.1 Saprospiraceae bacterium | reverse complement strand
GCAAAGATTAGCCAGGCAGCATAGGGAAAAATTTAGCCATCTTGAAGTCATAGGAATTACAGGAAGCAACGGAAAAACAGTGGTCAAGGAGTGGCTGTCGATCTTGCTTTCTAAAAGTAAAAGTGTAGTGAAAACACCCAAAAGTTTTAACTCACAAATTGGCGTCCCAATGTCGGTTTGGCAAATAAATCAAAATCATGAAATAGGTATTTTCGAGGCAGGTATTTCCACCTATAATGAAATGGAATCACTGGAGTCTATTATCAAACCCACTATTGGAATTCTTACCAATATAGGTGATGCCCATGAAAGTGGCTACAAATCTATTGAGGATAAATTATTAGAAAAACTTCTACTCTTTAAAAATTCGAAATTTTTGATTTTCAATGGAGATAACAAATTCATCAAATCAATCATCGATAAATCAAAGCTTGATTGTTCTTTTATTTCCTGGGGATATGAACCACACAATATCTTACAAGTTTTGACAAAGGAAATTGTCGGAGACAAGCATGTATTAACCATTAGATTCAAAGCGGAAGTTTTCCAATTCAATGTTGAACTTGCCAATGAATTTTACTTTGAAAATTTGATGTTATGTATTGCAGCGGCATTGCTTTGTGGAATGACATTTTATGAAATTGAAGAAGGCATTGAGCATTTGGAGAGTATTGATATGAGATTGCAGATTACAGAAGGCATAGATGGCAGTTTACTTATCAATGATGCTTATACTAATGACAGAGAAGCGCTTAATATTGCCATTCCATTTTTACAAAAACATGCTGGTAAGCGTAAAAAAACATTAATCCTCTCTGAATTTGAACATTCAAGCATAGACCAGGGTGTAGAGATTGTCAAACTTTTAGGTACTTATTACTTAGATGAAGTGTTATTGGTTGGCACTCATTGGCCGCAATCTTTGCCTGATCACTTTATGTCATTCAAAACAACCGATGATCTTTTAACTTTTCTGGATGATTTTTCTTTGATGGGCAAAATCATACTCATCAAAGGTGCTAGAAAATTTGGTTTTGAGTCAATATTTAATAAGCTGATCAAACAATCACACTCCGCGAGATTGGACATAGACTTATCAGCCATTGAAAACAATCTCAGCGCTTTTGCTTCTTTGTTAAATTCAAATACTCAAATTGTACCTATAATCAAAGCAAGTGCTTACGGAACCGGAAGCGAAGAGATTGCTAAAATCCTTCAACACAAAGGAGTTTTTGCACTTGGTGTAGCTTTTGCGGATGAAGGCGTGCAATTAAGAAAAAGTGGCATTGTCATTCCAATTATAGTGTTGAATGCCGATGCAGATAGTTTAGGTGCTATTTATAAATACAATCTTCAAATGGAGATTTATACGTTTAGTCAATTAACTGCTTTGATCGAGTGGAACAATGGTGCATTTATCCATAAAGCAAAAATTCACCTCAAGCTTGACACTGGAATGAGTCGCCTCGGATTTAGGGAAGAGGATTTGACACAGCTTATTGAGGAATTGAAAAAAAACCCGGTACAAATAGAATCAATCTTTTCACACATGAGTAGCAGTGAAGATGCAGCCGATGATGTTTTTACACATAAACAGGCAGTTAAATTTGAATCAATGTATCATCGTATAACTGATGCCTTACAAATTAAACCTAAGAGGCATTTGCTCAATTCATCCGGCATTATTAGATTTCCACAATACCATTATGAATTAGTGAGATTAGGTCTTGGATTATATGGTATTGATAGCACAGGAATATTAAAAGATAAACTGGAAAAAGTCCATACACTTTCTGCAAAAATTATACAGATCAAAAAACTGAAGCCAGGAGATTTTGTGGGGTACAACAGAAAACATAAGGTCACCCAACCCATGACTATGGCAGTGCTCAATATTGGCTATGCTGATGGTTTGATCAGAAAAGCGGGAAATAGCACATACAATGTCTTAATTAATGGAATCAAGGTACCAATTATTGGCAATATTTGTATGGATCTCACTATGATTGACATCAGTCAGGTACCACAAGCAAAAGAAGGTGAAGAAGCAATCATTTTTGGCAAGCAAAATCCGATAGAATTGTTGGCTGCAATCTGTGATACTATTCCTTATGAAATACTCTGCAGGATCGCACCCAGGATAAAAAGAAATTATTTAGATTAGGCCACAAAAGTACCAACCAGCCATCAGAACAAATATTTTTGGTAATGGATGTATGTTCTTTACTGCTAAATATTCTATTTTTCAAGATACAAGAAGCCTACTCCTCCTTTACTAAAAATTATATGCAAAATTCAACCAATACTCCAATGAAGCTCCATAATACCTTGCGTCTGAATTCAAAGGAACCATCAGTTCCAGACCGTACCTCCATTTACTTCCGACACCACTCAAATAACCAATACCGGCCAAGGGATAAGTGACGGTTGTGTTAAAATATTCGTATTTTGTCATGGCATACTCGCCCTGTATATAAAAATTTTGAATTTTAATTCTTGCAAAAGCAAATCCTCCATAGTCAACGTAGGTGACTTCCTGGCCACCAAAGTTGCTGTAATCTACAAATACTCTTGAGCCCAAACCACCTGTGATTATCCTATTGAAGTTGTACCCGATTCCGGGTTTTACGGAAAGTGAAAAACCTTGATTAATTCCTATATTTCCAATCCTGATGTCTCCACTTAGTTTATCCATAAAAGTGACGGTTTCTTCGGTATTCTCTTTTTCTTTCTTCGATTTTCTTTTTCTAATTTGAGCATCAATTGTACTTTGCATAAGCAATGACAATAAAATTGTTACTCCAATAAATTTGATATTCATATAGGTATTTATTTTTAATCCCGGGGACTGATTTTTTTGTTGAATTCTGCGAATTTTATGGATTTGTCATTTTTCAATAAATTGAGCATTAGCGTAGGTTCTATTATTTTAGTATCGTAGGTAATTAACCATAAATTTTGTTCGTTGGCAATTTTCTTGATCAGAGTGACACCATAAGCTTCCATATCTTTAAACCATATTGGCAGTCTTACTCCTTGGTTAGGTTCAATAATTATTTCGTCAAAAATGGTTACTTGATTTCTTGTATCTGGCTCTTTTACAGGCTTCGTATCTTCATATTTTTCTATTAATTTCCACCCGTTAGATTTGACAATGGCTTCCATTCTAATGACGGCATTTTCAAATGCTTCCGGCATTTTTTCATTCGCTTTTACACTTTTTTTCATGCCTTTGGAATTGTCGGTAAGTCTTGTCATTGGCAAGTCAGCCACTAAAGTAGGGTTTTCATCAGGGAGGCTTTGTAAGTCTGCTTTTTTAAATAGTGTTACCAATTGCTTCATTTCAGCTTTTAAAAGGTATTTTTCAAATTTGCCATTTTCCGGATTAAATAGGGTAGCATTAAGCAAGGCATAACCATCTTTTCTTACTTTTAATTCAAATACAGGACATTTTCCAAAACATGATCCTCTTTTCAACTCGTAGATATATTCTTGATCAGAGACTTTGTTTTTGCTGCTGCTGCAGCCGGATATTAAAAGACTGGCCACAAAAAATAATACAATGGTCTTCACAAAGAAATGCATAATCTTTTTTTTTACAAAAATACATATTACTCTATAGAAACGGAACTTTAATTCGATAAGTATCTTCATTTTAACCTTAAAAACAAATAACTTCTATTTTTTTCCCCATTGATGTTAGTTATTTGTAAACTTGGCTTATTTTTAGCAGTAAAATAAATTAAAATTTATTCTATTATGGGAGAACAAAGGGTTTCTTTGATGAAAGACCAAAAGCAAATGCAGAAATTTGTAAAGTCACTTTTGGATGACGTCCGTGCTTTTGAGCATATGTTAGATAACAATTGGTTTGAAAATGACATTACAAGGATTGGCGCAGAGCAGGAAATGGTAATGGTGCATTTGAATAATTACAGGCCGGCTACCGTGGCTATTGAAGCATTGAAAAAGATGGAGCAATATGAATGGGTAGGCACAGAATTGGCCAAATTTAATTTGGAAACCAA
>JAYUTD010000340.1:0-4036 GCA_043755305.1 Saprospiraceae bacterium | reverse complement strand
GTGGCAGATGACCCGTGCATCTATGATCATGGCCTCGTCGCCTTCTGCTCCATGCAGTTGTATGGTATCCAATTGTTTGCCGAATACCATGCTTTGGTCAAAATCAAAATTGATGATCCTTACCTCACCCGGTGCAAGCTGCCCCGCAGTCGGATAGATATCGCACCAGTCACGTACATTGGTCAATTCCCAATCAAGAATAATACTGCCTCGGTTTTCAATCCTTCGCTCAAGATGTACAAAGTCCTCTTCGTACTTGGCAACTTTTACATCCTGACGGTCGATCCAGTTTAGCGAATTTCTGTCTACGATAAATTCCCATTCGTGGTGGGCAGATTTATTGTCGGAAAGGTCAAGGATAGAATCGAGTTCAACACGAAGCACTTTGTTTTCGATAAATTTATTGGCTATTTTTGGCACGAGTATAATTTTATCCGTCGAACAGCTCATGGTGAAATCTATAAGTTCTCCCGTTTCTGTATTGTACAATCCAAGGTTGCGGTTATCAATATTTGCGCCTATACCTGCCGCGGGGAAGACCTGATTGCATTGCACCGGTTCATTGAATGTGATGGATATTTCATCCCCTTTGGACAAGATACCATCGGCTGGCTCTGTCATACCAAAAAGGTCAGGTGGTGTCCTTTCGATCCTACCTTTGATCACATGAGAGATACCCACTTCAAGCCCTCCTACGCATAATGCCAAGGCCCTTATCTCGTACAAGCCATCTTCGAGACCGGTAGTATTCCAGTTTTTATTTGTAAAGACAGGGGCTAAAGTATTTTTAGGAATATCTACGATATTGACCCATACGCCATTGCCTTGTGATCTGCGGTATTGGATTCGCATAAAATCAAGGTCCGGATCATTGACATTGTACCCACTCAATGTGATCTGCCTATTAGGACCATTGGTAGGCGTCTGTACCCATCCCTCTTGTGGATTGCTGATGTCTACCGAACTGCAGGATTGCAGGAAGTTGACCACCACCTTTATCGACTTGGTAAATAGTGAATTGATGCGTGGATTTCCCAATAGGGTGTTGCGATCATCTTCACATTCCGATACAAAATCAAATACCAAAGTATCTGTATATGCGATGGCACTTCGCCCCACAGTCACTGTGACCGGTACACTCTTGAAAGGCGGTATGCCGAAGGATATAC
The DNA here is from genome assembly GCA_043755305.1 of Saprospiraceae bacterium. Lineage (GTDB taxonomy): Bacteria > Bacteroidota > Bacteroidia > Chitinophagales > Saprospiraceae > JADKBO01. Next base: position 2,867 of record JAYUTD010000340.1, on the reverse strand, counting down.
CCGTTGGTTCTAATCCATTGATCAAAACATCGGCACCATTTACATTGGATGATGGTCTTAAAGAAAATTGGTAAGTGCGGTATTCTCCTGTTTGAGATATATTTCCCAGATCAAAATTAAACACAGCTACATCATTTTCAGGTATATTGTTGGCTACAAATTTGTCAACGATCAGACTGACTTCGTCTCTAGGTACAGTATTTTTTTCATACGGACAAGACGACGATCCACTTACGGTTTGAAATACCGGTGTTCCATATACAGGATCTTTTTTAACGTTGACTGTAAAAATGTCTCCCGGGTCATTGTCTCCCAATTTATATCCGGTTGTAGTTTCCTCGGTATTGGTAAGCCCCGTTCCAACATTTGCGCCCAAATTTAATGATACAGCCTGTTTTATACTTGCTCCGACTCCATTAAATTTAACGCCTAATTCTTGGGCTAATGTCAGTGACAACTCCAAACTATAATCAAATGAAGCTTGCAGGGTTGCTTGTTTTGTTTCACTGCGCTCTATACTGACACCTGAGCCGAAGGAAATATTTTCAACAAATGGGGAGGCCAGTTTGTTTGCTTTGTTTACATCCAAAATATGTTGCCATTGTTGTACGGATGTGTTGTCTCCAATGGCAATCAAATTAGGTATAATGGTTTTCCTGATTTGGTGTTCTGTATAAAAAAAATTTGTTGCAAAGCCGCCGGGCATAACATTTACACCGGTATCCCTTACGAACATACAGCCTTGAAGTTTAAGGATGTCAGTGACACCGAAAAGCAGGTTTAATGCCCCACCCATGTATAGGTCGGAGGTATCACCTACCAAAAGTTCATCCGTGTCTGTTTCATATTTTTGCAATAATGTTTGACACAATTCAGCAGAAGATGAAATGTTAATGCTTTGTTTAACTGATGCAGCAATGGATGAACTAGCTTCAACTTCAATTTCATTAATTAAAGAAACTCCGAATCCGGTAACTAATTTTACATTGGCGCCAACACTCACGCTAACCTCTCTGCTAAGACTGGCAGACTGTGTAAAACCTAAAGAAAAGTTGTTGCAAAAGGTACTTCCTTTTTCAAGGATGGAAGATGATTTATCTCCCGGAGGATCATGGAGAATCATCCATGGAATCTCCGGTGTTGTAGATGTAAAATTAACATTTCTTGGTCTTCTTCCCAACACTACTGCCTCTATAGTTTTGGTTGAAGAAACACCATCAGCTGTAGCTGTAATTTGCATGGTCTTAAGATAAGGTGATGCGATATTAGGTGGGCCTGCTCTAAATGAGTAATTAATGGATGGCGCATTAACCTGAATTACTTGAGCACTTGGATTATCAAGGATAAAACCATTATTAATGACTAAGCCAAAAGTATCCACATTACAAGTACCTCCAGGGTATGTCTGCCTTACAGAAATAGTAGTACTGTATGGTTCCAATTGGTTGAGTACAGTTTGCCCAGTGCAAATAGTATCTCCTATCCGGGTAAATTGAACATCAGGTGGTGATATGTAAATAAAATCTACTGTATCGCTTTTATTGGTCAAGTCCAATGTTTTTCCACCTACAGTATTTTGCAAATAGGTTTTTATAGCTGGATCTGAATGATCTAAAACACCAATGGTACATTTGAATGGCGGCACATTGGCTATGGTATATTGGCCATTGGCATTTGTGACAGTGACGATCTTTTGATAGCAGCCATTAATTGTGCTTAAAACAACTTTTGCCGAGCCCATATTTGGAATAATCGATTTTCTGCATTTCCCACCTGCCAGTTGCCCTACCACAGTACGTGTGGTATTGTCTCTGAATAATACCCCAGCTATAGGAGATACTACATTTCTTACTTCATAAAATGCGGGTAGGAAAGAATGTTGGTTGTACTTGGGGCTGATTTTGGCAGTAGCTCCGGGTTCCAATTCGATAACAAAATATCCATAGGCATTGGTAAATGTAGCGGGTGATGTAGGAAATCCATTCACCAGCATTTCTACACCTTCTACAAAACAATTGGTATTGTTGTACCGCACATAACCACTTACGGAAATAGTGCTCAAATCTATAAAGTCCACCTGATCTGTGCTTGTATTGGTTTTGTTTAAGGTCACCAACTTAGAAGAAGGGAGGAATTCATGTGGAATGCTGGAAAGTATCCGTGAAGTATTGGCCCAGCTGGCTCCACGTACGACACCAACACTGCCTAAAATGCCAAAGCTATACAAACTGTCGCCTTGTGATTCGTTAAGCGGATAAATAGATATAATTTTTGGCTCACCTTCATCGGTACCAAGATTATAAATAGATTGTATTTTTGATAAACCCAATTTGTCTTGGTAAAAAACAACATCATCCATCAAACCAGTATAATATTTATTAGGAGGTATATTAGGGTCTGCCCCAATGGTCCATTTCTTGGTGTTCAGCCAGTTGGTGTTGACCCCGCTATAAGAGACTTGTTTTTTAAGGGCTCCATTCCGATAATATTTTACGTTTAAACCAGACCCTGCCTGCTCCAATTCAAAAACAGTCTGTTGCCAGCCTAATGACAGTGTGTCCAATAATCTATCGCTGCCACTTATATTGAGGTACAATTTACCTCCATTAAGATAGAGATTAAACAAATCTTTTTTTACAAGGATAGTCTGCAATCCGGAAAGGTCAAAAGGGTTAAACGAAACGCTTACCGTGCTAGTATCCGGCAGATCAAAATCAGACAATTCAGCCCATTTGGCATCTACCGCATTGAACTCAAGGGATACATTTTTGTATATTTTTTTTGAAGGTTTGACATTAAATGTTTTTCCTGAGCCGTAATTGATTCCTTCGAGAATGCAACAACATCGGACAAAGATGGCTATTACA
>JAYUTD010000339.1:0-4041 GCA_043755305.1 Saprospiraceae bacterium | reverse complement strand
AATGTGCACCCATTGATCGAAATAATTGGTGTAGAGCTGGGATGAGTTACAGAAATAGTTGTCAGAATTATCGCCCCATATAAAGGAGTATTTATGCCTGTTTGCGCCATAGCCATTGAATTCCAATAGCTGAAGATTAAATGTGGGATATAGACTTGAGGCATTGTTTTTAGAGATAATGGTAGGATAAGAGGGCAAGGTTAACCCACTTGGAATGAAAGCCCAGGCAGAAATTGATTTGTCTCCCGTCAAGTCCAAATCCGGGGAGTGAGGTATTTCTATCCATGTGGTACCATTAAAGGAATAGGCACTATTTGCATTGCCAAACCTGTCAGTGGTCAAAGTAGCGGTATTGATTATGGCGTTGTGGTTTTTACCGGTAGCATCATTGGCATTTCCACAGAAAGGATAATAGGCAACAAGTCCATTTGAAAATTGGGCTTGCAGATTCGCGATGCCCGCCAATATAAAAATGGAAAAGAGTGTTTTTTTCACAATGAATTAATTTTAAATTTTACTTATGTTGAAAAGAATATTGTCAAAGGCCAACAACTTACTAAGCAGAAATCAACACATAAGACAATGACAAAGATGTAAAATAAATTTCAAATTAAAGCAAAATAAACATACATTATCTTATATATAAATAAAAGTTATATTATTTAGTTTGCAAAAACAAGCTTTTACAGTTTACGGTAGAATGTGATATGATTGAATAATAATTAAAAACTGAGCATTCTATATCTAACAAAGACCCGAAAAATAAATAATACATATATGGAGCCAAAGAATAAAACGATAGAAACAGCCGTTTTCATACAGTATATTCCAGGGCCATAGCCCCAATGGTCAAACCGGCACCCGTACCCAACAATAGTACTTTCTTATTGGGCCAATCAAAGTCATTGTTGCATAAATATTCCAAGCCTAATGGAATGGAGGCTGAAATGCAATTGCCGTAATCAGCAAGGGTTTCGACTCTTTTTTCCGCAGGTATGTTGAAGTTTTTTGCAAAATAATCGTTGCCAAATTTACTTGTCTGGTGGGTGATAATCTTGTCAAAATCCACCAGCTTGTAACCCAATTTGGTTTCGAGTTCATCAATGAAGTCGTGAATTTTTTCCAGGCTTAGTTTTATCAAACCTTTGCCATTCATTTTAAAATAATAACCGGGGTCTTTTTCTTCCACGGCAAATCCCCTATTCATGGCTCCGCCGATAGGTACATAAGTATTGAATACACCTGAAGGAAAATTTTTAAAGTATACTTGTGAAATGGAGAAGCCATCTCCGTCGGCAGTTTCGATGATGGTAGAGACCGCAGCATCACCAAACAGGCCAAATACTTTTTCATCTTCCGGTGTGAGGGCTATTGAGGCCACTTCGGCACACACTATGGCAATTCTTTGGTACCGGCCACTGGTAAGGTACAATTGGGCAATGTCTAGCGCTTGTATATAACTCAAACAAGTAGCGTCTATGTCAAAACAATTGAAATTGACAACATCATCTGTAATGAGTGATTTGATTATGGCTGCATTGTGAGGTATAGGATAATCAAACGAAGCCCCTGCAAAGATCAACAAATCAAGGTCGCTTGGTTTTAAATTTGCCTTAGACATTGCCAGTTGGAGTGAAATGGCACCCATCGAGCACACGCTCTCTTCTCCTGAAATCTGATGCCTGAATTGCACACCTGTATTTTTTTCAATTCTTCCTTTTACCCCATTCGCAATAATATCAAGTGTTTCAGAAGAGACCCTGTTTTTTGGTAAATATTTGGCAATGGCTTTTATTTTAAACTTCATAGTTGAGTCGTTTTATTTTTCTGTTTTTTTCACCAACCACACTATTTATTTTATCACTAAATGTAAACTCAACCGCTTGGCAATTGAATTCAATCAAAAGAGAATGTAACGCAGCTTCTATTGCTTTTTTTGTCAACCCAAAGTTAGTGGATTCAATGGCAATTTCCAAAATATTATCTGAAACTTGCACAATGCGGTATTTTTGAAAGTCATCCGTGACCATGGCTATTCTTCTTGCAATTAAGTCAGGGTATATTTTCACTTTGCCAAAAATCAGGACATCATCATCTCTGCCAACTATATTGTCTAAGGCGGTATTTATCGAACCGCATGCGCATTGTTCATGCCTGATTTTCAATACATCATTTAATTTATACTTGACCAGCGGTTGACTTTGTCGGGAGAAATCAGTGATTATAGGATAAAAATAATCCTTATCTAGCCACTCTTTCTCGACCTGGATAAAATCTTCATTTAAGTGCATTGTGCCATGTGGACAGGTACTTCCTAAAAATCCTTCTGTGCACTGGTATACTTCTGTTATTTTTAGATTGAAAGTAAGTTCAATCAATGCCTTATCATTTTTGTGCAATACTTCTGCAAATGAAATAATTTGCGTGGGATGCAGATGGATACTTTGCCCTTTTTGGGCCAGGCATATATCCATCAAGAGGGTAGGCGGAGCGGCTAAAACATGGGGTTTGTATTCGTTTAATTGGCGTAGAAGCTTATCGATGGGTGTGAAAATATCAAAGTAACTGAATTGAAACAGGCTGGAGTGCACGGACGAATATAAGTTGCTATTTGCCCTCAATAAAAAAGCCACCTTCTGGGTTCGGAATAGCGCTGGCTTCAATACCTTTTGCATCACCAAAGCAGCCCATAGTGCACGCTCATTTTCTGAAACCAGAAAAATCCCTCTTTTGCCACTGGTGCCTGTAGATAATCCAATAGTAATGCCATTGATTTCATTTTTAAAATCTCTGCTTTTTTCAGCATCAATGGCAACTTTCATAGCGTCTTCTTTTGTGATGGTTACCGTATTGATTGAATCAAAATTTGACATAAACTGCTCTTTGGACATAAGTGGTACGGCATGCCAGTTGAAATTTTTATTTTCAAAATACTTTGCATAAAATGGAGATTTGGCCAGCACGTTTTTTGCAAAAAGGGCCAGTTTTTTTTGTTGGTATTTTTCCAATTCGGCCCTGTTTTTCAGCTTTTTTCTTAGTAGTATGGACAATAAGTAGTATAGTACTTTAAGTTTAAATTTCATTTTCTATGTAACTTAAAGTTTTATTGGAATGGGTAAATAGTGTGGTGAAATCCGGATTCGCAGTTTCAAATGATCTTATTTTTTGCAGTGTGTCTTTGTAAGCTGCCCATGAATCGAAAAATAAACGCACTACCTGATTGGGAAGTATACCACCATTGTACGCCTCATTGCACCATGAAGCATCTGTAGCATAAAGCATTTTTTGTTTTTCGGTGTCCAATATAAAACCAAGCATACCTCTTGCATGTCCGGGCAAGGCGATGAGTTTCAGTGCATCGGTGTTGAAGATGTGGTAGGTTTTAAAACCATTGGGATCCATTGTAATGTGGTCACAAAAATTTTCGAGTGGTATGGCTCTGGCATAAAAGTCTATTGGCAATAAGTCATGGAGAATGCCTTTTCTCACAGCAGAAAATCCTTTGCGTGCATTCACTTCATCCAGGGCAGATTGTGCACAAATGAAAATAGCAGATGAAAAGTCTTTGAGGGCGGCAATGTGGTCTGCATGGAAGTGTGAGACAAAGACATATTTTATTTCATTCGGAGATATTCCTTTATTGGCCAGTAGAGATTTTGCGGTTTGTTCTTTGGTAATGAAAACCGGCGTTGCCAGCCTGTACCATTTATTGGGAAAGTGCTGTGTCGATTGATTGAAATAATCGGCATACCCGGTGTCAAATAATGCAAAGCCTATATCAGGGATAGTAATCAAAGCCCACACTGCATAGAATTTCACTTTGCCTTTGCCTGTTTTAGGGTTGATAATTTTTTGGTGCGCCATGCAATAGCCCGATGCAAATAGCGCTACTTCTATTTCTATACGTTGTGCCATGCGATGTATTCATTTATTCCGTCATACGTTGACATGACGGGAGTATAGTTTAATTTTTCTTTTGCCTCGCTAATGTCCATGCTGAGGGAATAAGTCAGTATGCCTATTCCGTAGCGACTAATGGCA
>JAYUTD010000338.1:0-4044 GCA_043755305.1 Saprospiraceae bacterium | reverse complement strand
TTGGATTTCTCAATTACGAAGGCCATCCTTCTTTGTGGTATCTATACTTGAAGCCATTTACCTGGCTGAGCGCTTATGTAGATGAATCATTTTTATTGAATTTTGCCCATTTAATACCCATTATATTTTGCACATACCTGCTTTTTTTAAAAACTTCATTGCCGTTGTTTTTCAAGATATTAATAGCCCTTTCGTATTTTTATTGCTTCGAATATGGAGTTATCAATAGAGGTTATATACTAGTATGTGCGATTTCTCTTTTATCTGTATTAGCACTCCTTGAAAATAAAATGCTTACATTTAGCTTGGCCCTGTTCTTATTGTGCCAGACTGAAATTTATGGTGTTTTGATAGGTTTTGCCCTCCTATACCATTTCTACGTTAATAATGGATTCAAAAATCTTAACCCCTATCTATACTTTGCAGTTGGATTATTGGTTTTTGTTATTACAGTTTACCCTAGAGGCAATAGCGAGGATTTTACAAGAGCCTATAATCAAGCAATTATTTCTTCTACCAATATTTATAATTGTATTCAAGGATTATTGGCAAATACTTTTGCCATTGGTTTCATACCAGATACCGCTGCATATGGCTATTCAACTTTAGGTTTATTGTTTTCATTCTTTGTATTTAGTACCATAGTTTACATTTTCCACTCAATAAAATTAGCATGGCAAACATGGCTAATAGGATTTATTTTACTTTTACTATTCTCAATAAGTGTGTTCGTAGGCGGTGTAAGACAATGGGGTTTTGTTTATTTATTATTTACTCTGGTACTTATCCTTAATCCCTCCGTTTATAAAACCAGGCTTAACTATTGGTTAATTGTATTGCTTCTTTCACCACCGGTGATCCATAATGTAAAAGCTCTATTTAAAGAAATTAAAATAAATTTTTCTAATGCCAAAGATGCCGGAGCGTTTATTAAAAATAAAATTCCTGAAAATGTAGCTATAGTATCTCTTAACAAATTTGAAACTGCCGGAGCGGCTGCTTATGCCCACAGAAAAATGTTTGAAATGCCAAGTGGCAAGGCATTTACTTATTTCAGATGGCTCGAAAAAATATATGTACCTACACAATCCGAACTAATGCTTTTTGCAAGGTTCAAAGGAGCAAAAGGGTTAATAGTTTTATCACCAAAACCAATTGACGAAAAAAGGTTTCCAATATTAAAACTCTGGAAAAAATTTGACAAAGAAAATTTTAAATCTGAAGCATTTTATTTCTATACCCTGGATTTATCAGGAAGAAATTAAGCTCGATATATAGACGGGAAAAAATTATTGAACACAATTGTAGACACTAAATTATTAACTCAAATTTGATAGCATTGTAGTTCTGGAATAATCTACATACTTCAATCCGGATATTGGAAATAATCGATATAAATGTAACTTTCGAAATATTAGATGAAAATTAAATCTTCACCAGCTTTCCAAAATCACTTTCTCTTCTCAAATTCAAATCAAGAGAATTTATTATAATCTTATATAGATAAACGCCTCTTGCAAGATTGGCACCAAAATCGTCTTTGCCATCCCAATTTATATTATTTACTCTATAACCTGATGAGTATTGATTGTCTAAAATACTTTTGACAAGTCTGCCACTAATTGTATAAATATTTACACGTATTTCCAAATTGGTATTAACGAGGTCATGTTCAAAACTGAATTCTGTACTATTTGCAAAAGGATTTGGATAATTTATGACTCTCTGAAGTTTTTGATTTTTATCATCTACTACTCTAAATTCAATGATACTTTCGACAGAATTATTGGATATATCCCACGCTTTAGTTTTAATTTTATACAAACCAGACTTTAATGAGGTCAATGGAAATAAAACTTCACCTTTTCTAAAATTATTGGCTGAAGCTTTGTAATAGTCATTTAGAATATAATCTTCTTCAATATCTTGTCCAATAAGTTTAGCCGTAATATCATGACCAATGCTGTTACCGGTAATATTAATTCCAAAATCGTCTTCCAATTTTATCAATAAATTAGGCTTATTATTGGTAATTCCACCATACACAAATTTTTCATCATTCATGTAAAGTTGCATTTTAGGAGGCGTATCATCTTTTATACTACTAATACTTGACCCACCTATTGTCAGCTTATTGAAATACCCGGCTGCATCAGTATCCTTTGAATTTGCATAAAAACTCAGTCTGGATTTTCCTATTTCATAATTGATGTCTTTAGGTACTATACATTCAATGGTAAAAACACCATTTTCTATTCTAGCTTGCCCTTTAAAAATTATATTTTTATATAAATTAAACTTGTACTGAGGACTGTTAGAATCATTGCTTAAAGTATTAAGAGAAGAAACTTTGTCAAACATGGTTAAACTAAGGTCTCCGGAAAAATCATTGACTAAGGCATTGGTATAATCTCTTACCTCACCTTCAAACACAATTTTTTCTAAAGCACCAATTGTATCGGTAAAATCATTTACTGCTTTGCCGTTGATTTTAGTTACTATAATAGAATGTTCAGGTAGCGCAAGTCGTTGGGATGGATCACCGAGTAAGGTGAATTTTCGGGTATTATCTCCTTGTGTATCCTGCGTAGTTGCATTTTTAGCATTTCTTATTATTTCGCCAAAGGTCAAACCAAGACCATTTTCTTTATTATACAAATTCTTATAAACATTGGATGTAAGCCTTCGGTTTTCATCTGCATATACGGATCTTACTGTTGTCAGCAAGCCTATGGCTCCGCCTTTGGGGTTTGTCAAAGCAAGTTCACCTCCTGAAGTTATAGACGGGTCGTCATATCCGGCAAAAGAACAGGTTGCTGTAATTAAAAGCGTTGGTGTTTCTTCATTGGACCACGATTCAATGTCGCTTAGTTTTACTACTCTTTCCTGAGCTAATCCTTTTGGCCCGCCATGCCCCAGGTATGACCAAGTCAATTGTCCTTTTTCAATATTTTGATTAATGGCAACTGTAGCATCGGGGTATCTTTCACCGCCAGGGGTGTTTTCTTGTTTATATGCATCAATATATACTTTTTGTTGATTCATTATAGGGTCTTTCAGAAACGATTCTTTTGCTATTAAGTCCGCATCAGCCAAGTGCCTGTTTCCATCTTCATCATCGGCTACAAAACCAGAATTTAAGCGCCAATCCCCAAATCTTTTTTCACTTGTCTCATAATAAATAATTTTGTTCACAACAGCTTCTGATTCTTCGGAAGTATTAACGGTAAGGCGTCCTACATTTATATCCAATGCACCTTTTAAACTAGCCCCTTCATTATTGCTCAGTAATGCGTAATAGTCATCTGAGGGGAAAGCATTGATAGGCTCAAGTGACTCGTCGGTTTCATATACGGGTATATGATTTTGGTTGGGTACATTTTTTACAAGGCCTTTATAATCATAACTTCCATCTCCTATCAGGAGTAAATGTTTAAAATTAGGATTTCGTTCATAGATCATTTTTGCAAAATTTCTTATGGCACTTGGGTCTAATTTTCCTGAGCCAAATTCATTATAAATGTCTTCCACATCAACCGAGACGGTATTGTATTTATTTTTTTCTTTTCTATGCGCAGCTAATTTTTCTGCTGAGACCTTAAATTTTTGATTGTATATTATCACCAGGTCTGCAGCCTCTATTTCATGAAGGTTTTGAGTTTTTACCTTACTAATCAGTTCTGGCACCAATAAATTATTGGAATTAAACAATACCAGTTGCTGGTGTTTTTTACCAGAAGCGAAGGCGACTTTGTTGTTTTTAATCGGGTAGGATGAGATATCTTCCAGACTGGTCACATCCCATAAGGAGTTAGCTGCGCCAACTACATTTAATGCAGAAAAGCCGTAGTTTTCAAAAGATAGATTTCTTATTATAATTTGACCGTTGTCGGCATTTATAAATTGCTGAGATACAATTTTTATATAATCCAACCATGCATCATTGGCACTATGTCTAATAATAATTTTTGGGTTTGCACCTGAGATATTTAACCCACCTTTTATTTGCACAATTCTAGCATAAGTGTCTTCTCCACCATTAAA
>JAYUTD010000337.1:0-4050 GCA_043755305.1 Saprospiraceae bacterium | reverse complement strand
CAACTTCAAAATGCAAATACCCAGCTTTCTGCGGTCAATGAACTTAGAAAAGAGATGATTGCAAATATTTCGCATGATTTAAGAACGCCTCTTTCTACAATCATAGGGTATATTGATATATTAAAAAGCGATGAAACTTTGGCTGATCATCAAAAGGATAATTACCTGGGAATAGCCCACTCAGAAGCCATCAGGATGAAGTCAATGGTGTCAGATCTCTTTGAATTGTCAAAACTGGAATCCGGCCAAATACAGCTCACTTTGGAAGCATTTAATATTACAGAGTTGCTGTACGATGTTGCTCAGAAATACAAAATGAAGATACAAGCAAAACATATTGAACTAAAATACAATGTTGACACTGATATAGATTTGGTTTATGGCGATATAAAATATTTGGAAAGGGTACTTCAAAATTTAATGGACAATGCTGTAAAATTTGTATACGAAGGCGGTTTTATTAAATTATCCGTAGTCAATGATGGACCAAAAGTAAAAGTCAAAGTGTGCAACAATGGGGACCTTATATCTGATGAGGACCAATCTAAAATATTTGACCGTTATTATAAAGAAACTTCAAATAAAGGAGGAACAGGCTTAGGTCTAGCCATCGCAAAGAAAATTTTGGAATTACACAACAATGATATTTGGGTAGAAGTCAATGAAAATGTCAATACTTTTTGGTTTACAGTTTCAAAGAATGAAACACCAAATTAATCATTGAAACAATAAATTAAGCATTTATAATCGATGCGGCAATCTTATTTATCTTGGAAGTAATCTAAAATGGGACGGGAATTTTAATGGAGTGCCGTGTGAAACAGATGTTTATATATATTTATTTACCTACCAATTGTTGGGTGAAACATATACTAAATATGGAACACTTACCCTCATAAAATAGACAAAAAATACTTTTTCCAATTCAATTTCATACACCAAATTTTATTTTTACTTCACCTGTGATAATTCTGTGATAATAAAAACCCATCTTTGTATTGAAACCGAGGTTAATTTGTTTTGAAAATAAAATTATATTTAATCTTTATTGAAAAATTAATTACCTTTCGTAAGGCTAATTTCAAACAGAAATAAATTAATCTTTAAAAGCAAGAAAGTGAATAAAATATTTTTTATCTTATGCTTAATATTCCCAATTAATATTTGGGCTCAGGTAGGCCACAAACCCTTTGATAATTTACTTAAATTGTATGTATCTAAAGATGGTATAGTAAATTATACAGCATTGAAAACCAAGAAAAAAGATATTGAAGGCATTATTAACGAATATTCGAAAATTAAAACCAAGTCTTTGAGTAAAAATGAGCAATTGGCTTTTTATATTAATATTTACAATATTCATACTATTTATAAAATTGTCAGTAATCTTCCTGTATCATCAATCAAGAATTTAGACAAAGGCAAGCCGTGGGATGTTAAAAACATAACAATAGATTCGAAAAAATATTCTTTAAATGACATAGAAAATGTCATAGTAAGGCCTACATTCAAAGACGCAAGGGTTCATTTTGCTTTTAACTGCGGTGCTATGTCATGCCCTATTTTGTTGAATGAAGCATATACCGGAGAAAAACTAATAGCACAATTGGAAAACCAAACCAGAAAATTCATCAACGACAAAAAATTTAATACTTTGGCTACTAAAAAGCTCAAACTTTCTAAAATATTTGATTGGTATAAAACGGATTTTGGCAACATTTGTGATTTTCTTAATAAGTATGCTTCCATAAAAATTGACCAAGATGCAACTATATCTTATTTGGAGTATGATTGGAAACTAAATGGCAAATAATAGATTATTCTTTGCTGTTGTTCTAAAGTTATTTTTTAAACATTAAATGCGATGGTTTTGTACAAATGTAGAATGCAATTTATCTCTAATAGTTTATTACAATGAAGGTTATTATAATAGGCAATGGCATTGCGGGTTCAACAGCAGCTAGATTTATAAGAAAAATGAGTGACCATGAGGTTACCATGATATCAGATGAAAGCAAGTACCCTTTTTCCCGCACGGCATTAATGTACATCTACATGGGTCATCTTACTTTTGACCATACCAAATTGTATGAGGATTCTTTTTGGAAAAAAAACAGAATCAACATCGTACAGGGAAAAGTTGCTTCTGTTGATTCTTCTAATAAAATGATTGAGTTAGACAATGGAAAAGCATTAAGTTACGATAAATTAATTATAGCTACTGGATCAAAATCCAATAAATTTGACTGGCCTGGACAAGATTTAGAAAATGTAAGTGGCTTGTATCATTTGCAAGATTTACATAAAATGGAGCATGCCAGTAAGCATGGTATAAAAAGAGCAGTTATTGTAGGAGGAGGTTTGATAGGTTTGGAAATGGCAGAAATGTTTTGCTCAAGGGATATCCCTGTCACTATGTTGGTAAGAGAAAGCAGTTTTTGGAATACTGTGCTGCCAATGGAAGAATCAAAAATGATAAGTACACATATTATGTCTCATGGAGTGGACCTTAAACTCAATAGCAACTTACAGGAAATCAAAGGTGAAAATGGGAAGGTTCAATCAATTATTACGGATAAAGGAGAAATAATCAACTGCGACTTTGTAGGCTTGACAGTAGGAGTAAGCCCCAATGTGGATTTCGCAAAATCAAGTGGTATTCAGATTAATAAGGGCATTGTAGTCAATGAATATTTACTTTCTTCTGATCCGTCGATATTTGCCATAGGTGATTGTGCTGAGTTGACAAAAACAAATTTTGGTCGCAGGGCAATTGAAGCAGTATGGTATACAGGAAGAGCTATGGCACAGATAGCCGCAGCAAATATTTGCGGTAAGAGTATGCAATACCAACAAGATTTATGGTTCAACTCGGCAAAGTTTTTTGACATTGAATACCAGGTTTATGGTTATGTACCAATTTCAGAGGAAAATTCATTCTCATCTATTTATTGGCAACACGAAGATAATACGAAGTCTATAAGATTGGTGTATGATCGTAAATCACTGCAGTTGATGGGAATAAATTTATTGGGCATTAGGTACAGGCATGAGGTGTGTAAAAAATGGATTTTAGATAAAACGCCTATCCATGATGTACTATCTCTCTTGCCACTGGCCAATTTTGATCCTGAATTTTATGAAGAATATGAGCAAGCTTTGCTTAATGTATATAACCTTCAAACCAATGAAAATATAAAGCTTAGATCCAAGAGAAAGCTAAGTTTAGTACAACAATTTCTCCAAAAATTATAATTCACATCATGCCTCAATACAAATCAATCTCTTTAAGCAATAGTGACTATACTACATCGTTGCCGCTTTCCCAAAAATTGGCTTTGACATTAGTTTCACTGGGATTGGTAAGTGCACTTATATATTGGATTACTTTTCAACAAACCAATGCGGGCAGTTATTTGGTAGTATCCGTCGTACTTATTACGGTCGGCTCCCTATGGTTTACAATAGCCTTGTATGCGGATAAAAATGAAGGTATTAAGAACAATAATGTATGGTACAATTCCCTCTCAAACAGAGGATCTGTTGCATGGATACTGGCTATTTTTCTCACAGCATTTTACATTCTTTTGTATTGGTTTCCATCTTTATTGGGATTAGGTGAGTCAGGTCAATCCAATTCTGGACTAGTTGCACTTTTCGATCCGTTTAGCATACTGTTAAAAGGTAAGCCGGCGAGCCAATGGTTTGTATATGGGTCCATTTACACGATGATTATAATTCTTTTAGGCATAAAATTCATCTACAAATACAGAAATAATAAATATCAGGTTTTCAGAACTATTAGCATTATATTTTTTCAGACATGCATTGCATTTATCCTTCCTGAAATTATGGCAAGCCTCAATTTACCTTACAATGATTTTAAAAATATATGGCCATTGAATTATTATTTCTTTTTTGACTGGCACATTGACGAAATGATAAAGTCTGGTTTATTTGGCTACTTTATTTTGTTTTGGGGTATACTTTCTTTTTTAGTAATCACCCCGGTTCTCACCTATTTTTTTGGTAAGAGATGGTATTGCTCGT
>JAYUTD010000336.1:0-4061 GCA_043755305.1 Saprospiraceae bacterium | reverse complement strand
CATTGACTGAAAATGGCCTGATTTTTACTGCATCATTCCGGATAGAATCAAGGACAGAAATCTTACTTACCGTCAAATTGTAATTGCCTTTGATGAAGGAAAATTGCGGTCTGATTTCTGAATAGGTAAATGCCTTAAAGACTTCAGCACCGCGAAATGAACGCCAGGTAGGTATGCCTGTGATACTTGCTGAATCGCTGCCTAACCCAAATAGAGTATTATTCTTGCCTTCATTGAAATCATAATATGCAATAAGGTTAGTGTTAAGGTTTTGAATGGAAGCAGGAGATTCATACATGATAGATGCAATGTTGTCAGCGCTCAATTCTTTATCCCACACTGCAAAATCGTCCATTCCACCATTGTAGCCCAGATTGAAATTATTGTCAGAGCCAATGGCAAAATCTGCAATACTTATTTTCCTGGTTTTGCCGGTGGCTGAATGCCAAAGGCTTCCATTGAGGTATATTTTCATTGAGCCTGTGACCGCATTTTTAGTGAATGCCCAGTGGTTCCATTTTCCCTCATACTCAATGGCAACAGCTGCCTTATCAATTCTGTCGAAACCGGAGCCATCGTTTCCGCAATCCCAATAAATTCTGCCGTTAGACCAAGGCAAGTGCACATTGAGTTGCCTTTTTTTCAAACTGTCCTGCGCATGAAATACAGAGTTGTCTGTCGGCAGTACATCCGCATTGCCTTTTGACCAAAATGAGACGGTGATTTCATTTCTGATCGCAGACATTTTTGTTGTAGGCACAGAAAGGGAAGAAAGATTGTTAAAAACAAGGTAGCTGTCCTTTTCAAAATTTTCTATGGTTGTGGTTTTTCCACTATCGTAAGCTAAAGAAAAAGAGAGGCTTTCTACATTGTTTTTATTGGCCTCAAACGACAATTCAAATACAAGGTTTTGTGCTCCATCCCAGGTATATTGTTTATGGAAGACAAGGTCATTTTTGCCTAAATCCATTACAGTCAAATCCCTATTGTAGACTTCCTGGAAATTGATCGCTCTTGCGTCGTTGATAGAAAGTGTATTAAGAGGCGTCGAGGCCAATTTTATTTTTAAAAAATTTAATGTGCCTTTGCCCAATGCGTTTAAACTTATACCTGCAATATTTCCAGCTGTAAGCCCAACCGCTTCTGATTTTTTTATAAGAAAATAGGCTTTATAAGATAGGTTTTCATTTATATTGGTAATGTCACTTTGCATTCCGGTATTGACGGGAAAATAGTTTACCCCTGATGCTGCATTAATTTTCACATTGTCCTGGTTAAAACTATAGTAGGTATATGTCGGCCTAGTGGTGTAAAAAAAATAATCTTCTTTTAACCCTTGCACAATGTAATTGGGATGCAAGGATTTAAGAGAATCAACGCTTGTAGAATCAATGATATTGGTATTGCAACTGTAGTCCCATTCACCACAACCTTTGTTTCTGTCTGTACTTGTGGATACTAGTCCATCCTTACAACGCATAGTATAGTACATCAATATTTTTTCATATTGATTGTGGTCGCCAGCAGGAAATTCTATAAGGCTGTCTCTGGTTTGAGAATTAAAATTAAAACCTTGTACCCAGGTTGTGTCCTGGCCCGATGATGATAACGAAATAAAAACAAAGCAAAAAACAAAAAACAAAATTTTATATGGGGAGAGAGTGTTAAGCATGGTTCAATTATATTTTAAGTGAAGATAATGAAAAAGCAGAAACCAACAAAACCTTTAGTGCACAGGAATAGGCCCAATGACAAATTCATTACATATGATATATCAATGCATTTGCTTGCCATAAATGGGAATATTATATAATCCAATTGTATTATGGCTTTAATGATTTAAGCCTAAAACCAATTTATTTGGCAGAAGAAAAATACTTTACTTAGGGTCTGCTGAAAATCGCTAACATGCTGAATTTTCAAATTTTATATCAAAAATGTTTAATCTTGGTGCTTGGAAAATAAAGCTATTCCAACAAAAACCATGCATCACAATTTTCAAAATTTCATTTAGAAATTAAATTTTGAATTGCTAGCCAAATGACTTCACTATACTTCACCGCCTCAGCTCGAGGTATTGTTATACATCTTCGCTTCGTTGGTTCGTCTAGTTTTGTCATTTGACTTTTTCAGCAGACCCTACTTAAAAGTGAAAATTGGATTTTTATTATAAAGAATAATAGAGCGGCTTTTATACAAAATAAAAAGTGCTTGACATTCTGGAGCAGGATCCATTGGAGCAGGTTTTTCGTGCTCCAAAAAAATGTGCTCCACATTCTGGAGCAGGATTCATTGGAGCATGTTTTTTGCGCTCCAAAAAAAAGTGCTCCAAATTCTGGAGCAGGATTCAATGAAGAAGGTTTTTGCGCTCCAAAAAAAACTCCAGCTTCTGTGTTTTAATAAACGAAAGTCAAGATTAATCGCTAGAACTTATAACACACTTTGAACATAGGAAAAACAAATTTTTGAAGTTTTATGCTGAAAAAAACACACCCATTCTTAGAAAATTTCATAAAATTGTTATGCACTTAAACATGATTTACTGAAATTTGGCATATATAAAATCGTGGGTCAGCTTATTATTAGCCAACTTATGGGAGTTCACTTTTTCACAAATTTGGAAAAAAAATAAGCATATGAATAAATATCCATATGCTTATTTTTTATGTTGGATCTTTTGTTGTCTATCCCAAACTAATCTTAGCCCTGATCTCATTCAATGCACTACCCGTTCTTACCCAACCGATCTGTGCATCGTTGTAGGTATGGTTGACATTGAAAGTCTCACTGGTGCCGTCGGCATGGTCAAGTTTGATCTGTAATTGTTTGCCTGGTGCCATGTCTTCAAAGCCTAAGATAGAAACGACATCGTCTTGTCTAATCAAATCATAGTCGGCAGTATTGGCAAATGTCAAGGCCAGCATACCTTGTTTCTTGAGATTGGTTTCGTGAATTCTCGCAAATGATTTTACAACCACTGCCTTGACACCTAAGAATCTTGGCTCCATAGCTGCATGCTCTCTTGAAGAACCTTCGCCATAGTTTTCTTCGCCAAATACTATTGTACCTATGCCATTTTTTTGGTAAGCTCTTGCACTGTCCGGTACCGGATGGTATTCCCCTGTGACTGCATTCCATACTTTATTGGCTTCATCATTGAATGCATTCGTAGCTCCTATCAATAGATTGTTGCTTATGTTTTCTAAATGACCTCTATAGGTAAGCCAAGGACCTGCCATAGAAATGTGGTCAGTAGTACACTTGCCTTTTGCTTTAATGAGGATACGCATATTTTGAACTTCGGCATTGCCTATTTCTACAAATGGTTGCAACAATTGCAGTCTATCAGATGTAGGATCTACTTTTACTACGACACCGCTGCCATCTTCCATAGGTGCTTGGAATCCTGCATCGCCTACGTCAAATCCTCTTGGTGGCAATTCTTCCCCACTTGGTATTTCCAATTTTACTTGCTCCCCATTCGTATTGACCAAAGTATCCGTAAGTGGATTGAAGTCAAGCCTTCCTGCCAATGCTATAGCAGTCACCATTTCAGGCGAAGCAACAAAAGCGTGTGTATTGGGATTGCCATCCGCTCGCTTCGAGAAATTTCTATTGAATGAATGTATGATAGAGTTCTTTTCTTTTTTATCTGCACCTGCCCTATCCCATTGGCCTATACAAGGGCCGCAAGCATTGGCAAATACTTTACCTCCTAGTGCTTCGAATATATCGATAAAGCCATCTCGCTCGATGGTAAATCTTACCTGCTCGCTTCCAGGCGTGATGGTAAATTCTGATTTTAATTTTAAGCCTTTGTCTAGTGCTTGCTTCGCCAAAGAAGCCGCTCTTGAAATGTCTTCATAAGATGAGTTGGTGCATGAGCCTATCAAGCCCACTTGTATTTCTACCGGCCAATCCTTGCCTTTGAGTACTTCTTTCATTTGTGAAATAGGCGTGGCTAAATCTGGTGTGAATGGTCCATTGATGTGGGGCTCTAGTTCTGACAAATTGATTTCTATGACCTGGTCAAAATATTTTGCCGGATCAGCATAACACTC
>JAYUTD010000335.1:0-4072 GCA_043755305.1 Saprospiraceae bacterium | reverse complement strand
CGGATTATGAGAAGCGAATAGAGCAGCGAACCGTACGAAAACGTTCTGCCCAATAAAACTGATTTTGTAACAAGAATAATTTTCAAAAACGAATATGTTAGATAAAATAGGCATAGCAAAAAGAATAGCACAGGAACTACAGCATGGGTGGTATGTCAACCTTGGTATTGGCATACCGACACTGGTAGCCAATTATGTGCCGGACAATATTGATGTAGAATTTCAATCTGAAAACGGCATCCTGGGTATGGGTCCGTTCCCATTTGAAGGAGAAGAGGATGCAGACCTTATTAATGCAGGAAAGCAGACAGTGACTTTAAAACCAGGTGCTTCAACTTTCGATTCATCGCTGAGCTTTGCCATGATCAGAGGAAAACACATACAGCTTACCGTGCTGGGCGCTATGGAAGTCTCACAAAATGGTGACATTGCCAATTGGAAAGTACCCGGTAAACTAGTAAAGGGAATGGGTGGTGCAATGGATTTGGTAGCATCAGCAGATAACATAATTGTAGCTATGATGCATTGTGATAAGGATGGACATTCCAAATTGCTCCCTTCTTGCACGCTTCCATTGACTGGGGTCCATTGTGTAAAAAAAATAGTGACCAATCTTGCGGTATTAGAAGTAAGAGATGGTGCATTTCATTTGTTGGAAAAAGCACCCGGAGTTAGTGTTGACGAAATAAAAAAAGCTACTGCCGGTAAGCTTGTCATAGATGGGGAAGTGCCTGATATGGTGCTATAAAAAAGATGAATGGATGATAAAATTTCCAACTGCTTCAGTTATCTTTTTCTAAAAAGTCCAAATTGGCACCATAGGATTCTTTGATGCTTAATGCAGCAATGATACTAATGGCAAAAATCAAAATAGTAGTAACGATAGCACCGTCTGTGTAGCTATTGAAAAGCACTCTAAAATACTGAAATACCATAATCAATAGGGGTAATGATCCTCTTACCATATTCGGTATACTCACAGCTGCACTTGCCCTGAGATTGGTACCAAATTGCTCTACGCCCAGGGTAAGATAGATCACATTGAAACCTATGCCAAAGCCCAAGCCCATGATGATAAGGTAAAATAGCCGGGGACTTGAATTGTTTTGCATAAAAAAGAGAATCAAAAAAACAATAGTGATACCATAAAAAATAAACAGCGTTTTCTTTCGGCTTCTGAGCCTTTCACTAAGCCAACCCACCACTACATCGCCAAGACCTACGAAAAGGTACAGATACATAATGGCCAATCCTGGTTTAATATCCTTTACACCAAATTCTTCACCAAACTTATCTGAAAATGTCACCAATATACCAATTACAAGCCAAACAGGCAGACCTATTAAGACACATTTGATGTATCGCGTAAATAAATCTTTATTGGTAAAAAAGGAAATAAACCGACCTTTTGATACATTGGATTGCCCCAAATTTTTATATAGTTCACTTTCGCTCACTTTGAGCCTTAGGGCCAATAAGATCAAACCTAGCCCACCACCGATAATATAGCAGTTTCTCCACGAAAACATTTCACTCATATAGTAGGCCACTACTGCCCCTAAGACCCCAAATCCTGCGATGAGCCCTGTTGCCAGACTTCTTTTTTCTTTGGGAAGTTGCTCACTAACCAAAGTAATGCCGGCTCCCAATTCACCAGCCAGACCAAGGCCAGCTATAAATCTAAGCCATACATATTGGTCAATGCTAGTGACAAAGCCATTGGCAATATTGGCCAGGGAATAAAGCAGAATGGAGCCGAAGAGCACGCTCAATCTGCCTTTCTTATCTCCAATGATACCAAAAGCGATGCCACCTATCAGCATGCCTGTCATTTGGATGCTAATGAGGTATTCTCCTTCAGAAACCATAGCTGCCTCATTGAGACCTAATGACGCAAGACTGGGCTTTCTTACTATGGCGAATAAAAGAAGATCGAATACGTCAACAAAAAAGCCCAATGCACTGACGATGAGGGCAAGTGAAAAAAGGGAATTTTTAATGCGATTGTCTGGCATAAATAATTTTGACAAATATAAGGTTTATTGTATTTGGTTGCCGCCATTAAAGTAGATTTTAGATACAATGTATGGTGAATGGCCATTAATGAAAGTAAAGTGTAAAAAAGAATGAAACTGTTTTTTTGAATACCAATTAAACATAATTGCTCCTTTTAAAAACAAACGGTTAAAAAATATATACAAAATTAATAATATACGTATATTAGCCTTTGCAAATAAAAATTGTTTATTTCCTGCATTTTATTTAGAAATAACATAATATTTTGTCATTAATCATTGTATGTTAAAAAAAGATTCCAATTGAAACTTGTAGTAGTAAAAGAAACCAAGGCTTTTGAAAAAAGAGTAGCACTTACCCCTGATATTTGCGGGCAGCTTGTGAAAAGTGGCTTTGTGGTCGATGTAGAAAAAGATGCAGGTGCATCCTCCTTTTTTGGAGACCATTTATATATTGAGGCGGGGGCTTCCATTGTTGCAGACAAAGCCGTGTTGCTGAAATCTGCAGATGTGGCACTAAAGGTCAATCCGTTTGACGATGATGAAATTGGTCATTTGAAAAACGGCTCAGCAACCATATCATTTATGTATGCATTGAGCAATCCTGCCTTGGTGGAAGCATGTGTCAAACAAGGCATATCTGCGTTTTCGGTCGATGCCATACCGAGAATATCCAGGGCCCAAAAGATGGATGCATTGAGTTCTCAGGCCAATCTAGCCGGATTTAAAGCTGTCGTAATCGGAGCTTACCATTTACCTAAAATATTTCCACTACTTATGACTGCGGCGGGTACAATAAAACCAGCAAGAGTGCTTATCATGGGAGCGGGTGTAGCAGGCTTGCAAGCGATAGCTACAGCAAAAAGGCTTGGTGCAATTGTAGAGGTAAGCGATATCAGACCTGAAACCAAAGAGCAGGTAGAATCACTTGGAGGAAAGTTCATTGAAGTTCCACAAGATGCTTCTGTAAAAATTGAAGGTGGATATGTTACCTCAGTATCAGAAGAATTTTTGGTTAGACAAAAGGAAATCATAGCCAAACATATAGCACTGGCAGATCTGATAGTTACTACAGCTTTGATTCCAGGCAAAAAAGCGCCAATGCTCGTAAGTGACGAAGCTGTAGCTTCAATGAAACCCGGATCTGTTATAGTCGACATGGCGGTAGAGCAAGGGGGCAACTGTGCTTGCAGTGAATATGGCAAAGTAGTAACAAAACATGGAGTTACTGTGGTGGGCGAAGCAAATATTCCATCGCTATTGCCATTGAATGCAAGTGATCTTTATGCAAAAAACATTGCTACTTTTTTGACTCACCTGGCTACAAAAGATGGATTTAAATGGGAGATGGATGAAGAAATCACCAAAGGATCATTAATCACCCATCAGGGAAAAATAGTTTATGCCCCACTTATTAAATAATAATTCAATCAAAATATAGAAATTTAAAATGGAAAATATTATACATTTTTTTGGAGAAAATATAGAGATGCTTTATATCGTCATACTTTCAATTTTTGTTGGGGTAGAAGTGATAGGCAAAGTACCTGCGGTATTGCATACTCCACTTATGAGCGGAGCCAATGCTATACATGGAGTAATCATCATTGGAGCTATTATAGTAATGCTGAATGCTGCGGAAGACAATACGATTGCAATTGTGCTGGGATTTTTAGCTGTTATATTAGGCACATTAAATGTGGTTGGTGGATTTGTAGTTACCGACAGAATGTTAGAAATGTTTAAAAAGAAATAAGCCTTTAATTTAAGCGAAGCCATTTTAATTATACCAAATTTTACTTTTAATGAATCATATTTTAAATATTATATACCTTTTTTCATCGGTTACATTTGTGCTTGGACTCAAGATGCTTGGTAATCCGCAGTCCGCACGAAAAGGCAATCTCATTGCTGCATTTGGCATGGTAGTAGCTATTGTGGCAACCATATTTCTTTACAGATCACAGGAAGTAGTGGTATCTTCAACCAGAATAGTCATGATACTGGCTGCTATAGGAATTGGTACAATAGCCGGATGGATTACTGCAAAAAAAGTG
>JAYUTD010000334.1:0-4085 GCA_043755305.1 Saprospiraceae bacterium | reverse complement strand
TTAGCCCATATACATGTCGTGTTTAACCCGTACTCTCTTTTGCTAGGTGCGTTAATAGGATTCATTGTTGTCCACGTATTACTTGGGATATCATATATAGCCCCATCCATTAATGATGTTGAGCCATCGTAGCCACCATAAACTATCATCTTACTACTCCCAGTATAAACTAGATGATGATACCACCTGCCTACCGTTGCTACCGGTGGGGAAGATAGTAATGTCCAAGTATTAGATGCGTAATTATATTTTGCGCCATCGTTATGACCAGGATTAGCTCCGTTTCCTCCCCAAATGATCATATCGGTGCCAGTATTAATAGATCGATGCCATTTTCTAGGGGCTAGGACTGAAGTAGGTAATGCTGTCCAGACACCTCCTCCTGATGGATTATATCTAGCTCCATCGTCTAAGAGATTTCCGTTTTCTCCACCCCATATTACCATCTCAGTGCCAGTCCATTCTGCAGTATGGTTAAATCTTTGACTCAAAATTGAACTTGGCAATGTTGTCCAAGTATTTGCAACTGGATTGAAAGAACCACCATCGGATAATGGAGATGTCCAATTAAACCCTCCCCATACAATCATCTGGCTGCCTGTCCATATGGTCGTATGGCCATATCTTGGTGATGGGGTATTTGGAAGTCCAGAAGATATTGCAGTCCAAGTATTTGAATTGTAATTGTAAATACTTCCACTGTTTAGCGCAGTAACAGTAGAAGAATATCCACCCCAAACTATGATCCTGTTATTGGGTGCATCTAAGATGGCCGTAGCGCCGGCTCTTGCCGTTGGAGCCCCGACAGTGCTTATGGCCGACCAATTCCCTGTACTTGGATTAAACTTAGCACCATCGCCATAATAAGTTGAAGAGCTATTATTAACACCACCCCAGATAATAATTTCATTACCGGTATAAATAGCGATATTTGACGTTCTTGGCGCTAATGGAGATGAAGGCATTGCCGTCCAATTGGTTGTCATTTCCATCGAGATGTGACCAATCTTTATAAATCCAGCACTCAAAAGAGTAGTATTATTTTCCACATCACTCAACACGATCCCCGTACTCGGCACGCCACCTATCGTTCCAGCATCCCGTTTAGCCACCGTTCCATCCGTATTTCTCACGAGGACATCGGTTGCGGCATTATTCGGATTTACCGTTGCCACCTTCAATTGCCCCTGTACCTCCACAGTCTGGCCAGATCCATAGTGAACAAATAGCATATAGGCTATAAAAAAAGTAAATGTTCTTAAATCAAAGTGTCTCATTTTTAAGTGTTTTTATTTTTATATTTATACTATCTTTTCTTTCAAATTTATCATTACCTCCATCGTATTGTCCTAAACAAAGAATTCTTGTTTGCCTTCCTAAAGAAGTCATTTAAAGTACAGCACCTTTTAATCAATACTCTTTAATGTTTTTGCCAAAAGGTGGCATGTGGGAAATTCTTCTTTGCTTTTCGGATTTCCCAAAAATTAAATTTTTAATGTCTAATCAAAATTACAGAATTGTAAAAATCTTTGCTTGCCTATCTTCCTGTCACAGCTACCCACCTTCCCAAACTCAGCTGTTCCCTTCCAAATGAAAATTTGTTTTAAATTAAACTATTCATTTCTTACAGGCTCTTCATGATACTATTTTTTTATTGTTTTTAAAATTTCTATTTCTTTTTTCATACCATCAATATCAGTTTTCAATTCCTTTATTGCTTCAATAAGAATCGGAGTTAACTTAGAATAATCTATCGCTTTGTACCCATTATCGTTGGTAAATACTACTTCAGGAAAAATCAATTCTACATCTTGCGCAATAAGCCCTACTTGTTTTTGATCTGTAAATCTATATTGAGGATACTCTTCCACTTTGAGTTGATAATTTACCCCATTAAGTTGTAGAATGGAGGAAAGAGCATGACTTATGGGTAAGATATTTTTCTTATATCTTTTATCACTGCAGATAAGTACGCCGCATGATGCAGTGACAGTGCCGGAGAATAAACCATTGCCGACAACATGTAATTTTTCAGTGGGAGCTGATATACCAATTCCTACATTGGCATTGTTGCCTAACACAACAGCATTACTTATTGCCACAATAGCATTTGCACCAACAGCAGTTGCGTTACTAAGGCCATTTATAGAAACTCCTGAACTATACCCAATTGCTGTATTATTTACTCCATTCTGATGATTAGATAATGCAAAAGTGCCAACTGCTGTATTATTGCCATCTGTATTAATTGCTAATGCTGAATTACCAATTGCTGTATTTCCACTCCCAATGACATTGTTTTTTAAACAAGAAGAACCTATGGCAGTATTTGTGCTTGATTTGTTATTTTGTAAGGCTTCGTTGCCAATTGCTACATTTCCTCCTCCTATTATGTTTTCCCTTAAGGAATAGCTTCCAATTGCAGTATTACTTTGTCCAGTTGTATTACTAAACAAACTGTTAAATCCAATGGCAACATTGTTTGCTGCCTGTGTTGTATTCATTAAAGCATAAGCTCCAACTGCAGTATTGAAACCATATACACATTTATATAAGGCATGACTTCCTATAGCTGTATTTCCATCATTTTCACCATTAAAGTATAGCGCATTATGACCAATTGCAGTGTTATCATCAGCCAAACTAATTGAATTATACATGGATTTATATCCTAAGGCCGTACAGTTTACACCAGCACCCTGATACATAGCCTGATAACCTATTGCTGTCCGACTATCTCCGCAACATGAATTAAAACCTGCTTGATACCCTATTGCTACAGACTCTCTTGCATAAATATTATTCCTTAAAGCTTGATAACCTATTGCAGTCGTTCCATTAGCATTATCATTAAAAACACTAAATAAGGTTTCTTGTCCAATCGCAACATTGTAGTCACCTTGAGTATTATTAAACATGGCTTTTTTACCAATGGCTATATTACCTAGAGAATTGAAATTAGTGAATATTGCACAACTGTCCCCTATGAATGCATTGTTTGCATTATTTCTAAAATCAATCCGAGTAATTTCATTTAAATTTTTATTCAATACCATTTTCTCAGTACCTCCTAAATCAAATCTAATAATATCTTCATTGGCATTTTTTTCTGTATATACTTTAGTATTGTTGTCATTGTCTTTAATAAACGACGCCACTCCGCCTATGGTCAAGGCATTTCGCTTTGCCACACTTCCATCTACATTTCTCACCAGTACCTGTGATGCCGTATCATTCTGATCTACCGTCGTCACCTTCAATTGCCCCTGTACCTCCACAGTCTGGCCAGATCCATAGTGAACAAATAGCATATAGGCTATAAAAAAAGTAAATGTTTTTAAATCAATGTGTCTCATTTTTAAGTGTTTTTTTATGTTTATGGTATTTTTTATTTTAAACTTGTCATTACATCCGTAATAGTGTCTACAACAAAGAATTCTTGCTTGCCTTCCTAAAGAAGTCATTTAAAGTCCAGCACCTTTTAATCAATACTCTTTAATGTTTTTTGCCAAAAGGTGACATGCGGGAAATTCTTATTTGCTTTCCAGATTCCACTTAAAAATAAATTTCTTTGTTGTTTAATCAAAATTACAGAATTGCAAATATTGGCGCACACCTACCTTCCCACCGCAGCTTCCCACCATCCCAAACTCACTTATGCTCTTCCAATTGAAATTTTATTCTACAAAAACTTACTCATTTTTATCACTAAAGAAAGCAACTGCTATACCACAATAAGGCTATTTTGAAAGTATGCAGAAAGTGAAGATGGCTTTATTAACTTTGGATTGTATGGTATCATGGGAATGAAAAATATGGTAGATTGAATCGAGCATTTTTTTAGCGCAACGTTTTTACCGTAAATCTTAAAATGGTGCACTAGGTGGGATCACTTATGATAGTCAAGATGCAATAAGGGTAATGTGATTGCGCAAATCAATGAGAATACATGGGTTAAATGTGCGCATGTCTTATAGTATTGCTGTCAATACTATTATAGTGAATCTTGACTCAATTTATAAAATCTGGCTTAAATAGTTCTTTATAAGTGCAGTCTAATTTTTAATTTGTAGTTACAGTTTTTC
>JAYUTD010000333.1:0-10263 GCA_043755305.1 Saprospiraceae bacterium | reverse complement strand
CATGTCTTTTTGCTCAAGGTTGTTCATCTTCAGGATCATCATTGCAGGTTTGCCTGCTTTTGCGTGGTCGATTTCGCGACGCACCAGGCCGATGAATTTTTCTTTAAGGTTAAACAGACCTACTCCAAGATGTTCAAATGGGGCTTCAGGTCTTTTCTTGGTTTCTAAAAATGAAAAAACCCGGGTTGCTTCAGAAGTAATCCTGGTATCTGCTGTAAATATGCCTACATCGCTGTAAAGTTTTGCCGTATTCTCATGAAAGTTTCCTGTACTTGCATATACATATATTTTGGGCACACCTTTTTCGAGCCGTCGTACCAATGCCATTTTGGAATGCACTTTATAGCCGGGCATGGAATAGTACACATTGACCCCATTGGATGCCAAAGTCTCGCCCCACATGAGATTGGTCTCCTCATCAAATCTAGCCTTGACTTCTATGAATGTGGTCACCTGCTTGCCATTGGCTACAGCTCTTTTCAGCGCTTCCATAATCCTGCTCACTTTAGCTACTCTGTACTGAATGATCTTAATGTGGGTGACATTGGGATCCTGAGAAGCATCTTCAAAAAATTTAACCACCGACTCGTATCTGTGGTAAGGCACATGGATAAAGTAGTCGTGATTGGATATAATGTCAAGTACATTTTCTGCTTCTTCCAGCTGTGGTATTGGCAGCGCCGGCAGTGGAGTATCTTTGAGGTGATTGAGGTGGTAGTGCGGAAATTTAAAAAAGTCGGCATTGTTGTGGTACCTTCCTTCCGGCAGCAAATCGTATTTTGACAAATCAAATACTGACTTCAAAAAGTTGAGCATGTGGTCAGGCATATTCCTATCGTAAACCAGTCTCGATGCCTGGCCAATGTTTCTTTGGTTTAGCGATTTTTTGATCTTCTCCAATAGGTTACCTGAGAACTCATCGTCAATATACAACTCGGCATCTCTGGTCAATTTTATAGAATAAGAATCCAGGATCTCATAGCCTGGAAAAATCAATGAAATATTGTGCCTAACAATGTCTCCTATCATGATGACTTCATGCCTGTCTTTGGCTTTATTGGGCAAGTCCAAAAATCTGGGCAAATGGTCAGAAGGGACTTTTACGATGGCGTAAGATACATTTTCGGTATCTTTTTCTCTCATGTGCAAGGCGAGGTATAAGGCATTGTTGTTTAAGAAAGGCTTAACTTTATTACCTACTAAAAGCACCGGCTGCGCATAGGGCAACATGTAGTCTTTAAAGTATTTTTCAATAAAAACGATCTGGTCTTTGCTCAGCTTGTCCCTGCGCAATAAAAAAATATTATTTCGTTTAAGGTCCGGCAGAATTTCTTTTTCAAAGATACGGGAGAATTCAAGTTGCTGGTCATTGACAATTCCCAGAATTTCTTCGAGGGTTTCGATAGGATTATAGTCCAGATCTGATTGTACGGGAGAATAAGTTCTGGCGAAACTTCTGTGGTTGGCCACCCGCACTCTAAAATATTCGTCAAGGTTACTGGAATAGATGGCTAAAAATTTAATCCGCTCAAACAGCGGCACATTTTTATCTTTTGCCTCTTGCAGCACCCTATAGTTGAAGTCCAGCCAGCTTAAATCTCTATGTTTATAATTATCAGACATATACACTTTTAATATTATGCAAATATAACAGTTTAGGATTTAATGCACTATCTTTTGACAAAACATTTGCACTTTCTTAAGATTGCAATTGATCGTATCAATGTCTCCAATAGAGCAACAATACCAGATTGATGAAATCTCGTAAAGCACAGTTAATCAATGTTTTGATGCAATCTTATTTATTTCAAATCATTTGGTCAGCAGAAATTCACGCCTCTATTTTTAAGAAATGCTACATTTGCAAAAAAAAATCAAGCAATGAGACAAAAGATCGCAGCCGGCAATTGGAAGATGAATAAAAATTACAATGATGCTATGGAATTGGCTCAGCTTATCACTGAAGCGGATAGAAAAGAAAATGTACTTACCATTCTTGCGGTGCCTTCGGTCTATCTGGCACCACTTCAGGAATTGACCAATAGTGCATCAAACATCGATCTTGCGGCACAAAACTGCCACCATGAAGTATCCGGTGCGTATACTGGAGAAATTTCTGTGTCTATGATAGAATCCATTGGAATACAATATTGCATCGTAGGGCACTCAGAGCGAAGAGAATATTTTGGTGAAACGGAGGAGATGCTTTTGAAAAAAATGCACTTGCTACATGAGGCCAATATGAAGCCAATCTATTGTTGTGGTGAGCCTCTTGCTATCAGAAAAGAAGGAACTCACAAAGAATATGTGCTGACACAACTAAAAGGGTCTTTACTGCAATTGTCTGAGGCACAAATCAAGCGAACGATTGTAGCGTACGAACCCATTTGGGCCATCGGTACAGGTGAGACTGCCACCTCAGCCCAGGCACAAGAGATGCACGGTGCCATTAGAGCAAGCATTGCAGTGGTATATGGACAAGAGATTGCAGATGGCATATCCATATTGTATGGTGGCTCTGTAAAGTCATCCAATGCCAATGAGTTATTTGGCCAATCGGATGTAGATGGTGGCCTGGTAGGTGGTGCTTCGCTGCAGGCAGATGAGTTTGTAAAGATTATTAATGGATTTTAAAGTTGATTACAACTTACTATAAATAAAATCCGTCATTTTGGTATACAAATGCAATCTCGCATTGCCACCATATATGCCATGGTTTCTATTGGGGTAGTAGTAGGTTTCAAATTGCTTGTTGGCATTGATCAGTGCATTGGCCATTTCTACCGAATTTTGAAAATGAACATTGTCATCGGCTGTACCATGCAACAAGAGGTAATTGCCTTTTAACAGGTCTGCAAAGTAGACTGGAGAGTTTTCTTTGTAGCCGGCTTCATTGTCTTTGAGCGTTCTCATATATCGTTCAGTATATACAGAGTCGTACCATTTCCAATTGGTCACCGGGGCCACAGCGATAGCGGCTTTAAATACATCGGCTCCTTTCAATATGGCCAGACTGCTCATATAACCACCGTAACTCCAGCCAAAAATACCTATCCTGCTTTTGTCAACATTTGGAAGATTGCCAAAGTATTTGGCCGTCTCAATCATGTCCATTGTCTCGTATTTGCCAAGTTGCAGGTATGTCATTTTTTTGAATTCTTCGCCCCGGCCGCCTGTACCTCTTGGGTCCACACACACGATCATATAGCCATGTTGCGCCAGCATCTGGTACCACCAGTAGTCTGATCCTTTCCAGCTATCCGTGACCGATTGGCTGCCGGGTCCGCTGTACTGCGTAATGAGTAAAGGGTATTTTTTATCAGCTGAGAAATTGGCAGGTTTAATTTGCCATGCATTCAATTTTATTTTTTCTGAGGTAGTAAATTGAAAGAATTCTATGGGCTGCACATTGTAATCCTTCATTACACCTTTTAGTGCGGCATTGTCTTGCAGCATCCTTACCTTATCCCCATTTATCTTATAGACAGCAGTAGTGGTAGGTGAATTGGCTGTAGAGTTGCTCCAGGAAAAGTATTCATAAGTGGGTGAAAACTGCACATTGTTACTGCCCGGCGCTGGAGTAAGGTCTTGCATGTTTTTGCCATCGAGTCGTATGGAAAATACATGTTGTTCGATAGGGGAAATTTCAGCCGTCTTGAAGTAGATGGTTGATTTTTTTTCGTCTATGCCATACATTTCAGATACATCATAATTGCCTTCAGTGATGTGTTTGACTTCCTGGCCTTGCATATTGTATAAGTAGATACTATTGTAACCACTTTTTTCTGATGTCCAGATAAAGTGCTTGCCATCTTGCAGGAAGGTAAGGTGGTCATGGATGTCTATGTAGTACTTGTTTTTTTCTTCTAGCAGAATTGAGGCTTTCTTTGATTTTGCATCGATCAAATACAATTGGAGCAGATTTTGTAACCTATTTAATTTTGTAACACAAAGTACATTTGGATCCTGTGTCCATTTTATCCTGGGAATGTACATGTCTGATAAGTTACCAAGCAAGGCATCATTCGTTTTCCCGCTTTTTGTGTCATGCACAAAGACCTTGACCTCAGCATTTTTTTCTCCAACTTTGGGATACTTAAATGTTTCATATCTTGGATATACACCATCCTCATACATGGGCATTATAAATTCAGGTACCTGAGATTCGTCAAATCTGATAAATGCTATCTTCTGTCCATCCCCGGACCATTCATACGCTTGGGTAAAACCAAATTCTTCTTCATACACCCAGTCACACATGCCATTGATGGTATTGTTTTTCTTGCCATCCAAGGTGATTTGGGTAATATTGTTTTTGTATAAATCTCTGTAATAAAGGTTATTTTGATAAACGAAAGCGGCCTTACTGCCATCTGCTGAAAGACTTACATTTGAAATCTTGCCAAATTCATACACTTTGATCAGTATTTTGGACTTTCTGTCGTAGATGTACACATCAGCCATAGAAGAGCGCCTATAAATGGCTTCTTTGTTTTCTTCAAGGATAATTTTTTGCTCATCTGCTGAAAACGTGTACTTTTCAATGTTGCCTGAAAATCCATTCACATTTTTTAGGCTGCTGCCTTCAAGAATAGTTTCTACTTTTTCACCTGAAGTAATATCATAACCAAATATAGCATTTTTTTCTAGGCTGGTATATTGCTTGCCATTGCTCAAAAAATTAAACCCGGGAACTGATTTTGCTTTATACGTACCTTTGGTCCACAGGTCTTCCAAGGTGATTTCTTTTTGGCTATAAGACACCATTTGCAAGAAAAGAATAGAAATAAAGGTAAGAAATCTCATTGGATGGTAAATTATTTTAAAGGTTGTAATAAAGAATTTATTTCAATAAATGGCTTGTTGTAAAACGATCTTGTTTTTTGGTTTTCAATACTGATTCTGGATACATTAGCTGGCTTTGCTTTAAACAATTTCAGCATTCTTGATTTAAATGAAGGGTTGTATTCTACCATTTTTTCAAGTTCAAGTCTCGAT
Organism: Saprospiraceae bacterium; assembly: GCA_043755305.1. Taxonomy (GTDB): domain Bacteria; phylum Bacteroidota; class Bacteroidia; order Chitinophagales; family Saprospiraceae; genus JADKBO01. Next base: position 5,265 of record JAYUTD010000333.1, on the reverse strand, counting down.
TTGCTTTCGCTGACAAGCAGCAATTTTTCAGGAAGTTCATCAGCTAAAATAAGCTGCTTGACAATGGACAAGATATCTTCCATATGTACAAAATGATAGCTGCCTGCCTCTGACTTTAATAAAGTAGTTATAAAGTTTTTATTATAGAGATTGCTATTTTCGGTCAGTATATGACCACAGGATAGTATGGTGCTTTTCAATCCTTCATGGATGCCGCGATAGACTTCTTGTTGGGCAAGATGGATGTATTTTGAATTGAGGTCCAGGTTCATCGATGACTCCCATATGCTGTCTTCATTGATGGCACTATAAAAATGCCTGCCAAATTCAGACGTAAAAGCGGTGATGTATATAAATTTTTCACACCCATTTTCAATGCAAATATTTATAAGATTGGAAAGTTCAGTCAGACTCTTGACTAAAGCGGCTTCCTTTTTTATTTCAGAATCAATATTATCTACATAAATTATTGTGTCTTTACCCACCAATTGGCGATCTGTCAGCACTATGTCATCCAATAAAAGTTCTTCTGTAATAAATGCAAGACTTGAGTTTACTGTATGGTTTGCACAAAGCAAAACAGGTGGAGCAGAAAAAGGGTGTATAGCATTGACCAATCCTTCTGTCAATGAAGAAACTTTACTTAAAACCGCTATTTTATGTTTGGTAGAATGGTCTTCCAATGCTTATTTTAAAGTCATGGTATACTCTGCAACAGCTTTGATTTCTGCGGCACTCAATATGGCTTCCTGAGGTGGCATCAAGCCTTTGCCTTTTGTTACCAAAGCTATTCTGTCATCCACGGATAAGGTAGACTTTGTGATGTCTTTGCTGCCGTTGGCGCCTAGCTTACCGTCATCGCCATGGCAAACAGCGCAGCTTATTTTGAATATTTTGCCACCATCTACAGAAGCTACTGCAGGAGGGGTAAAAACCGGTTTTTTCTTTTCCCCATCTCCACATGAAAACACAGCGAATGCCATAAGGCAAAATAAAAATAATCGAGCCATAAATTTGTTTTTAGTTGTTAAGGTAAAAATAGATGTATTTTTGGTGATTTCAAAATAATATTCTTTTAAGTACGCAAATTATTCCTGCAAGTTGCTCTATGCCAATAAGATGACTGTATGAACTTGACAAAAACAAACTTGACAATATTTTTTTGTCAAGATACAAATTGTCAAGTTTAATTGACACAATCAAACTTGACAATTTACTTTTGTCAAATTTTAAAATGTCAAATTTTTTTACAATATCAAACCAGACAATAGTCTTTTGTCAGGTAAACTTTTGTCAAGAAGCCAAGGCAAGAACAATATGTCGTGTGAAACCTATCCTACAGAGGCGATTTAAGGATTAAATTTAAATATGTTAAAATGTAGGGTATTTTATTTAAGCCACTTTTCAAACTCCTTTTCAAACCAACCTGCATACATCAAATAATTATTGGCTATTCTATCGATTTCCCCTTCGATTTTTTCCTGGGAGATAGACTTGATCACTTTGCCGGGTACACCACCAAAAATAACCCCACTTTCTACTACAGTATTTTCCAACACCAATGCACCGGCCGCAATGATCGTATTGCTACCGATCACAGCATTGTCCATGATGATGGCACCCATGCCGATCAATACGTTGTCGTGTACCGCACATCCATGCACAATGGCATTGTGCCCTATCGATACATTATTGCCAATTACCGTTTTGGTTTTTTTGTAAGTACAATGGATGACTGCACCATCTTGTACGTTTACTTTATTGCCCATAATTATAGAATTGACATCGCCTCTTACCACGCAATTGAACCAAAAGCTGCAGTCATCGCCGGTAGTAACGTCTCCTACTATTGTGGCATTGGGGGCTATTTTGTTGTTGTTACCAAATAAAGGAAACTTATCGTGTACTGGAAGTATAAATGCCATACAATCTATATTTTGATCAAAGTTAAGCATTTTGTTGATAATAATATTTGGATAAAACGTATGCAAAATAAAGTGCACCAATAGTTATAAAATAAGGATGCTACGAATCAGAAAATCAGAGACTAAAGCCTCTTTGCAATTGGATTTTGGAATAGAAAAATAGGCTCAGACTTAAGTAAATGTGGGATTCAATTGTAAATATACGATCAGCTATATTTTTACAACCAATTGGTCACCAATGTTTCCCACATTGGATAAAGCATAGTCCTCTCCGAGCATTTGGTGTAATAATAATGTACATAGTAACCTTCAACTTTGGGTTTATTGCTATATTTGGGCATTAAATTAAATTATGAGAAATTTCACCATAGTTATTTTGTGTTTTTATGCTTTTTTATCGAGGGCTCAAAATTTTTATTACGGTGCGGATATTTCCTATACCAATGAAATGGAGGATTGTGGCGCTGTATTCAAAGAAAATAATGTAAAGGTAGATCCATTCAATTATTTTGGTGCATCGGGCTGTAATCTGATAAGACTGAGGTTATGGCACAATCCTTCTTGGTACAAAACACTGAACAAAGGCAAATTATACAGTGACCTTTCTGATGTTACCAAAAGTATAAAAAGGGCCAAAGCAGCCAATATGAAAGTATTGCTGGATTTTCATTTGTCGGATACATGGGCAGACCCATCCAAACAACTAGTGCCAAAAGCATGGGAAAAAGTAGTCGGAAATCTTCCTGTACTGCAGGATTCATTGTACAACTATGTCAGCAAAACACTATTGCACCTTCAGCTTAACAATGCACTCCCGGACATCATTCAGGTAGGCAATGAAACCAATAAAGGCATCATGCTATCTGCTGAAGACGACAAAGTATTTACACTTAACTGGCCACGAAATGCAGCTTTATTTAATACAGGGATAAAAGCCATCAGAGATTTTAGCAAGGCATCAAATCATACCATAAAAATAGCCATTCATATAGCCGGTCCCAAAGATGCCGATTGGCTTGCCAAAGCTTTTTATGACAATGGAGTGCGCGATTTTGATATCATTGGCCTTTCTTATTACTGGGCCTGGCACAAACCAACTACAATAGCTGATGCCGGAAATACTATAGCGGCACTTAAATCAAAATATACCAAAGACATTATCATACTCGAAACTGGTTACATATGGACTACACAAAGCAATGACAGTGCCAATAATATTATCAGTGAAGTGCATCCAAATTATGCACCTGCAAGTCAGGATGCACAGTACAGGTGGCTGCATGACCTCACTGCTGAAGTAAAAAATAAAGGTGGCATAGGTGTATGTTACTGGGAACCAACCTGGGTAAGTACGGCATGCAATACCCAATGGGGCAAAGGGTCACATCAGGAACACGCTGCTTTTTTTGATTTTAGCAACAATGCATTGAATGCAGGTGGATTTAAATGGCTCAATGAAAATAAGACAAATACCGTAAGTGAGATCGAGGAGCAAGACATTGTACAATTCGATCCATCAAGCCTCGCCTTGTTACTGACATGCTGCTATGACAGTCTCGAATGCAGCGTATTTTCATCAGATGGCAAGTTAGTAAAAGAAGTTATCCTCTGGCAAAGTGAACCTTTTGTATTACAGGGCTTGCCAAAGGGAAATTATATTTGCAGTTTCAGTCACAAAGGCGCTTCAGTAAGAATTAAATCGAAAATAGTACAACTTTAGATGGGAGAAAAAAAACAAGCAGCCATAATTTTTATATTTATCACATTACTTATTGATGTCATTGGCTTTGGCATCATCATTCCTGTATTGCCCAAGCTTCTTGCTCAATTGAAAGGCATACAGATCAATGAAGCCAGTAGGTATGGAGGATATTTGTTGTTTGCTTTTGCGACAGCACAATTTATATTTTCCCCTCTGGTAGGCAGTCTTAGTGACAAGTATGGCAGGCGTCCTATATTGCTGATTTCATTATTGGGTTTTGGGGTAGACTATATCATATTGGGCTGGGCACCTACCTACGAATGGTTGCTTGTAGGAAGAATCATAGCCGGCATTACCGGTGCAAGTTTTACAACGGCTGCAGCGTACATTGCTGATATTAGTACGGATGAAGACCGGTCTAAAAACTTTGGAATGATAGGAGCAGCTTTTGGTATTGGGTTTGTAATTGGTCCACTTATAGGAGGCATTTTAGGTAAGTATGGTTTGAGGTTGCCATTCTATGCAGCAGCAACGCTAAGTCTATGCAATTTCCTATACGGCTATTTTATTTTGCCGGAATCCTTGCCCAAAGAAAAACGAAGAAACTTCAATTGGGTCAAAGCCAATCCCGTCAATACTTTGATAAAACTGAGCAATTACAAAGGCATCGGCTGGTTTTTAATTGCTTTCTTTCTGCTCTATGTAGGATCGCATGCGGTGCAAAGCAACTGGGGTTATTTTACCATGTATAGATTCAACTGGGATGAAGCAATGGTAGGCTATTCGCTTGCAGTAGTGGGCATATTGGTAGGTCTGGTTCAAGCTGTGCTAGCCCAACGCATTGCCAAGGTTATTGGAGTTAGCAGAAGTGTCATACTGGGTTTTGGTTTGTATACTGCGGGTATGTTTCTATTTTCAATTGCTCCTTCGACTATATGGATGTTTATATTCCTGATACCGTATTGCGCTGGCGGTATTGCTATGCCCAATATGCAATCGATCATGGTCAAAAGCGTGCCACCAAATGAGCAAGGAGAGTTGCAAGGTGGCTTGACGAGTCTGATGAGTGTGTCCACTATATTTGGACCATTGATGATGACCAGTGTGTTCTACTACTTCACCCATACAGGTGCCCCTTTTCACTTTCCTGGTGCATCATTTTTCCTTGGGGGAATTTTTATGTTCACCAGTTTTGTCATATCATTTTATCTATTAAAAGGCAAAAAGGATTAATCGTATGAAAGCCATTGTATTCAGAAACATCCATCAGCTGCCGGAAATAGAAGAAATAGATTATTCCTGTGAAGGTATAAAAGTAAATCTTCAATGCGCAGCATTTAACCACAGAGATGTGTGGATTACCAAAGGCCTTTATCCGGGACTGAAGCCGGGTACCATCATGGGTGCCGATGGCATGGGTATGTACGAAGACAAAAGAGTACTCATAAGCCCGGGAATAGAGTGGGGCAATAGTGAGGCTTACCAAAGCAGTAATTACAGGGTACTTGGCGTGCCTGATCACGGCACATTTGCAGAAAGCATATATGTGCATCCAAATCAAATAATCGAGGTTCCTGCTCATTTATCAGATGAAGAGGCTGCCGCTTTGCCAGTAGCTGGTGTCACTGCGTACAGGGC